>JAIFLP010000191.1 GCA_020049015.1 Bacteroidota bacterium
GCTCGTAAAGCATCTCGCAGCGATATTAAAATTAAATTAAATGAAGTGAAAATCAATTGGTATGATGGTGGTTTATTACCCGATCGTCCGGTTAAATTCCCTAATATTCCTGTTAAGAATTACGATTGGGGTAATGGTTCAATGATTGTTGGTACCAAAGATACCTTATATTGCAAAACCTATGGCGGCGAACCTATTTTGGCTTCTGGTAATGCAATTAAACCTAATAAAGTACTTAAACGGGTTGAGTTAAGTCATGAGCAAGATTGGATTGCTGCTTGTAAAGAAACTCCTGAAAACCGCCGCAAATTAAGTTCCGATTTCGAAATAGCCGGTCCTTTTAATGAAATGGTTGTTATGGGTGCTGTTTCTGTTCGCTTACAAGCTCTTGATAGAATTCTTAATTGGGATGCTGAAAAAATGGAATTCACCAATATTTCGCCTAATGATATGATCAAAGTGGTAACTTCTGATCATTTTGAAGTAAGAGACGGTCATCCGCATTTTGATACCAAACATGCTGAATTGAATGCTCTTGAAGCTGCAAAATCATATATCAAACACGATTACCGTAAGGGTTGGTCATTACCTGAAATGCCTAAATTATAATAATGTTAAACTATAAATATTTTAAAATGAAAAAAATAAGTGTCGTATTATTTGCAATCGCTATGGCTTCGGCAGCTTTTGTTTCTTGTGGCCCTTCTCAGAAATCTGAAGCTGTTGTTGAACCTAATACCTTAAGCCAAAAAGAAGTGGAAGAGGGTTGGCAATTAATTTTTGATGGTTCAACTTTTGCCGGTTGGAGAGGTTATGGAAAAGATTCTGTTCCTAATGCTTGGTCTATTGATTCTGGTGCTATTAAAATCAGTGGCTCCGGTAAGGGAGAGGCTGGCGCTCACCAAGGTGGTGATATTATTTTTGCAGACAAAAAATTCAAGAATTTCACTTTGTCTCTAGAATGGAAAGTTTCTAAGGGTGGTAATTCAGGTATTTTCTATTTGGCTCAAGAAATTGAAGGTAAACCAATTTACATTTCTGCTCCTGAGTGCCAGGTGCTAGATAATCAGTTTCATCCCGATGCTCAAATGGGCGTAGATGGAAACCGCCAATCTTCTTCATTGTATGATATGATTCCAGCAAAACCACAAAATTCGAATCCGCATGGAGAATGGAATAAGGTTGAAATTATGGTTTATAAAGGTACAGTTACTCACAAACAAAATGGTGTTGTTGTAGTTGAGTACCATTTATGGACGCCTGAATGGACAACCTTACTCGATAGTAGCAAGTTTAGCAAAGATAAATGGCCTGATGCTTATGATTTGCTAATTAATGCCGGTGGTGCAAATCAAGAAGGCTTAATTGGTTTGCAAGATCATGGCGATGATGTTTGGTTCCGCAATATCAAGATTAAAGAAATGAATTATTAATCCTCATTTTTTGCAATACAAAAAAAACGATGTGCGTTTGTACATCGTTTTTTTTATGCAGCAAAACAAAAAAATCATTATCTTTGTTTCTGGCATAATTTATGTCAGCACACTGTAAAAGCATATCATATGAAACGCAAATCATTTATTAATTTTGTTATCATTGCATTAGCAATACTTTCTTCATGTAAAACTTCTAGCATTTACATGAACGTAATGCAACCAGCTCAAATATCTGTTCCAAAAGATATTAAAAATATTGGTTTTATTAACAGAAGCATAGCGAGTAAAGAAAAACAAGTTCGGAATATTGTAGAAGGTTTTCTCACCGAGGAAGGTATTTTTGCCGATCGCTTTGGTTCCGAAGAATGTCTAAAAGGGGTAGTGAATTCTTTGTCGAATAATGGAGTGAATCGTTATCAGGCTCATGTGGTAACCGGTTATCAATTAGATGGAACTGGAACCAAACAATGGGGACCTATGCTTGATTGGAGTATGGTAAAGAAAATTTGTGAAGCAAATAAAATAGATGCCCTAATTATTTTAGAGGCATTTGATTCCGATAACCGCGTTAGCATAGCTGCTGCCGAAAAAGAACAAAAAGTTAAAGAAAGCATTGTTAAATTTACCGAATTTACAGCTAATTTAGAGGTAAAAGTTGAAACGGGTTGGAGAATTTATGATCCGAAAAATCAAAAAATTATCGACCAAAATATTTTCATTGACCACAAAGGCGGCTGGATGGGTAAGGGTGGTAGCGAAAAGAATGCAATTGCTGCTTTACCACCAAAAATCGAAACAGTTAAAGAAACTGGATATTATGCTGGTTCTAGATACGCCAGTCGTATTTCTCCAACATGGATAAGTGTTTCTAGAATGTATTACAGAAAAGGTCACGATGATTTTAAGGCCGGCGAGCGTTTTATTAAAATGAACGAATGGGATGAGGCTGGAAAAATGTTTATTAAACATACGAATAGTCCCAATCGTAAAATTGCAGGCAGGGCCTGTTATAATATGGCTCTTGTGGCTGAAATGCAAGATAAAATGAACGTAGCTCTCGATTGGGCAAAAAAAGCATATACCCAATACGGAGACAAAAATGCACCTCAGTATGTTAACGTATTAGAAAACAGAATTGCAAATATTAAAAAACTACAGGATCAATTATAAGTTATGATAAATACATTTTTTTATCGCTTAGGCCTATTTCTCATATTTGTCACTATGCTTAGTTGCTCTGGGACTAAATATTTGTCTTTTCAAACAATGGTTCCTGCAAAAATAGGTGTTCCCGCATACTATGATACCATTGCTCTTGCTGTTTATGCCGATGCAGGAATCCCTAGATTTTTTGCCAAAAACACTGCCGATACTATAGTTCTTGATAGTTTGTTATCTCTTGAATTTATTAATGGCTTTAAAGAGGGAATTAGTGGAAGTCCAAGGTTTGTTGTTGCTAACGCCCCATTGGCCTATGTTTTTAAAAACCCTTCTCGCCGCCTACTCGATCCAATGGATTGGAATGTATTAAAAGAAATTTGTGACCAATCAAAGGCCAAAGCCGTAATCTCAGTAGAGTATTTTTCTTATTCTGATACCTTATCTGTACAGATTTTTTATAATCAAAAAACAGGTTATTACGAGGGCTCTTTGGTTCTTGTAAATCGCTCGCTTTGGAGAATATACGATCCGTATGAGCAATCAATTCTCGATGAATACTGGCTTTCTGATACTTCTAAATGGGTAGGGAAAGGTACTTTTGCTTTTGAAGTTAATGAATATATTCCTTTGCGCGATGATGCACTGTTTACATCTGCTTTAGAAGCAGGAGGAGAATATGCCGAGCGCATTTCGCAATCGTGGTTGGCTGTTAGCAGACATTTAAACTCTAAAGGTCATTCAGACCTCAGAAAAGGAGCCGATTTATTAATTGCGGGGAAATCAATGGAGGCAATAGAGCTTTTTAAAAAACAGGCTTTCTCAAATAAGCAAAATATAGCTGCAGCGGCTTGTTATAATTTAGCAGTAGCATACGAATATAATGACGATTTAGATAATGCGCTGGAGTGGGCCGCTAAATCCTATTTCACGTTAAAGCTAAATAAAACGGCTGAGTACATTTCTGAACTTGAAAAAAGAAAGAAAAATAAACTTATTATTATTAACCAATTACAATAATTACTCTTAATGGAATACACAGTTTTTTACATCATTGTTGGCATTGTGGCCTTCGATTTTTTCTTAGAACAATTTCTATCTTTACTTAACCGAAAACATTTATCTCCCAACATACCTGATGTTTTTACCGATACCTTCGATGCTCCTACATATAAGAAATCTCAGGATTATTATCGCGAAAATGATAAAATGAACACCTTAACTGCTGCTTTTTCGTTTGTACTCATTATGTTTATGCTCTTTGTAAATGGATTTGCTTATGCCGATGAATTATTGCGCTCATACACCACTAATCCTATCGCTCTTGCTTTATTATTTTTTGCTGCCATTTTTATTGTTTCTGATATCCTTAGCATGCCTTTTCAAATTTACGATACCTTTGTTATTGAAGAAAAATACGGCTTTAATAAAATGACGCCTAAACTTTTTATTTTCGATAAACTTAAATCTTATCTTTTATCAGCTATTATTGGGGGTGGTTTATTAGCATTGTTTATAGTTCTCTATAATTGGCTAGGAAAAGATTTTTGGCTCTATATGTGGTTGGTATTCGCCGTATTTATTTTGTTTATGACCATGTTTTATTCTAATATAATTGTTCCGCTTTTTAATAAGCAAAAACCTCTTGAAGATGGAGAGTTGAAATCAGCTATTCAAGCTTTTGCAGGTAAAGCAGGTTTTGATTTAGAAAATATTTATGTTATAGATGGCTCCAAACGCTCTACTAAGGCAAATGCCTATTTTACTGGTTTGGGTGCAAAAAAAAGAATTGTACTTTACGATACACTAATCAACCAACTTTCTGTAGATGAAATTGTGGCTGTATTAGCCCATGAAATTGGACATTATAAGAAAAAACACACTTGGATGGGGGTGGTAATTTCATTGGTGCAAACAGGTGCTATGTTATTTTTACTTTCACTGGTACTCGATTTACCTGTTTTATATATGGCTCTTGGCGCAGCTCAACCTGCCATACATTTAAGTCTAATTGTATTTGGAATTCTCTTTAGTCCTATTTCTACCATAATTGGTTTAGTTACCAATAACTGGTCGCGACGAAATGAATTTCAAGCCGATGCTTTTGCAGCTTCTTTTCAATTGGGTGATCATTTAATCAGTGGCCTAAAAAAACTCTCTAAAAATAATCTTAGCAATTTAAATCCTCATCCTTGGTACGTGTTTTTTAATTATTCTCATCCTCCTTTATTGACAAGAATTAATGCTATAAAAGCATTTAAATCGAATTAAATCCGGTTTTATTAAAATTGTGATTTGATATTTTTTTGATTTTTATATTGCTTGTCTTTATTAGTTGAATCAGCTTTACAAAGCAATACTGCTATATAATAAAAAGATCTTTTGATTATTAATCAAAAGATCTTTCCTTAAATTTATTCTGATTGATAATATTCGCCTAAATTATTATTTAAGTATGTAATATTGGTCAAGATAGGTGAAGATTGATTATCACTATAAATTCCCCAATTTTCGCTGTTTGAAATGCTTGAGTTACTAATGTTTACTTTACTACCGCATCTAATTAATTTTATGGCTCCGTCAGAATCTTTTCCTGCATAACTTACGTTACAATAGTCTATTTTGCAACCATTGCTAGCATCATCATAAAACTTAATACCCGACCAATCACCTGCAGATGGATTGACTGCATTTGAGGTAAAAATGATGGGATTTAATAAACTTCCGCTTGCGTTAAGCGTACCAAATCCAGAATAACCTATGTATATTGATGAACCTGGTGTAAATGCTATTTTAACACCTTCTGTTATATTTAATACAGCCCCACCAGTTGCTTGGATATATAATTCTCCACTAATGATGTATGGTACGCTGGTATATGACCATGTAGCATTCTTTGTAATAGTAGACGCTTGCACCAAAATACCAAAGCCTTGTTTTGTTGTAATAATATTACCAATACTTACAATAGATGCCGCATCGCCATAACATATGATTGCATGTTCTTCATTATCGGAAATATTGTTCAAAGTAAAACTATTTAACTTGCTTTGTTCATAATCTAATGAAATAGCAGAAGCTGCGTTTTTTCTAATGGTGCATGAATTAACATTTAATGAGGTTCTGATTACATTAATTGCTGCATAATCACTCTTTCCTGCATACTCTACAGTAACAAAAGTGAGACTAGAGGATGAAGAATTGCTGTCGTAGAAAAATATTCCTTTCCAATCTGCTTTTGCTGGCAATAATGCAGAGGATGTGAAAATAATAGGTTTTTCCAGTGTTCCAACGGCAGTTAAACTGGCATATTGCGAATATCCAAAACTGATTGATGAACCTGGCTTGCACTTAATTGTGGTTCCTGGTAAAATAATCATTTCTGTTTCTACATAAACGTCGCCTTCAATATACCAGGTTTTATCGGCAGTTAAGGTTAATGGTTTGCTAATAATACCGATTAGTGTATTATCTGTGCTACCTTGATCCGGATCATCGTCCTTTTTGGTACATGATGTAATAATTCCTGCTGTTAATAGCAGCATAACTAAAAAATGGTGAAACTTTTTCATTTGTATTTGAGTTTAAATTTACTAAACAAATGTATAAATATATTTTTATGTAGTAATAAATATTTCTTTATTATTTATTGCTGTCATTCATCATTATATTTGCACTAGCAATTTTACTCTTTTTGTATGTTAAAAGCTGGAATTCTTACCATTGGTGATGAACTTTTAATGGGGCAGGTAATCGATACCAATTCGGTCTGGTTGTCAGATCAATTAAATAAATTAGGTATTAAAACTGTTTTTAAAATGACGGTGGGTGATACTCCAATGGAAATTGAATGGGCTCTAAAAAATACGGAGAATCTGAACTTTTTACTCATCACCGGTGGTTTAGGTCCCACAAAAGATGACATAACCAAAGCTGTTCTGTTCAAATATTTTAAATCAACTCCTGTTTCTGATCCATTTGCTTTACAAATGATAGAAAATTTTGTAAAGTCTCGAAATGGGGAAATGAATAAACTAAATATAAACCAAGCTCTGGTTGCCGATAATTGTAAGGTCTTATATAATTCCTGTGGCACTGCACCGGGAATGTTTTTCGAAGAGAAGGAGAGGGTAGTTATTTCAATGCCGGGTGTCCCTTTTGAAATGAAAGAAATGTTTTCTAATACTGTTATTCCTGAATTAAAACTTCGCCATCATCTGAGTCCCGTTTTATACAAAACCATTCTAACTACTGGTATTGCCGAATCAATGCTCGCTGGTTTGTTAAGCGATTTCGAAAATCAATTACCAAGTTCTGTTAATCTTGCTTATTTGCCTTCTCCCGGTATCGTAAAGCTGCGTATAAACCTTTTAGTGGAGACAACACTCGAAAATAAAGAGCTTTTTAATCGTTTATTTGAACAATTAAAATTGCTGGTGCGCGATTATTCTTTCGGTTATGATAAAGACACACTTGAAGAAGTCCTTGCTTTGTGTTTAAAAACATCAGGCAAAACAATTTCTTTAGCGGAAAGTTGCACTGGTGGTCATATTGCAGCCTCTCTAACCAAAATTCCGGGTAGCTCTGAATGGTTTAAGGGTGCAGTGGTAGCATATTCTAACCATTTAAAAACAAAATTATTGGATGTTTCCGATAGTGATATTCACTCTTTTGGTGCTGTTAGTAAACAGGTTGTTGAATCAATGGCTAAGAATTGTCGCAAAAAATTATCCTCCGATTTTGCAATTGCAGTTAGCGGTATAGCGGGTCCTTCGGGTGGCTCGACTCAAAAACCTGTTGGTCTTGTATGGATAGCTGTATCCGATAGTAATTCTGTTGTGTCCAAACAATTTCTTTTTGGCGAAAATAGGGAACGAAATATTATAAAGGCTTCTATTGCTGCCTTATTCTTTCTTCTAGAAAGCGTGAAAAAAAGTTAAGCTGATATTTTCTCTTTTGAATCATAATAAATATTAATGATGGAATCCATCTTTTCTTTATTTTCAGCAATATTGATGGCTTTCATGTATGTATCCGGACTTAAAAGATAGTTTAATGGTTGCTTCACTTTTGTGAGATATTGAAAGGCTTCTTTTAATTGAGCATCCCACTTTTCATGATATGTTAACAAATCATCAGGAAATACAGTTGTTCTTTCACATCCTTCTTCTGGTATAACGTCAAAAGGCTCAATAATATTCAAATAGCCATAATCATCAGTTAACTCTTCTCCTGGTAATATATCCCGCACTGCTATCTCAAAATTGTATGCGGTGCACATGCAATTCGATTGGGAACTATGATTAACAAAGCGTCCATTATCCCAACAAAGAACAAAATTACCCAGTCTATCTCGATAAGTGTATTTCTCTAATATGTCTTTGCTGTATTGTGGATGTCGCAGAATATCTTCAGGTGTAAATACCCTGTCTAATGCATCTAATGCCCATGTAATAGTTCCTTTTGGTATCAACTTAGTGGCTATTACTCCATAACCCTTTGCCTCACTGATAAATCGGACTTCCGTATCGGGATGTATCATGACTGTTTTTTTGTGGTCAAAATTAATTTAATTTTAATATTGAGCACATATTTAGGTAAAATATTTTTAGTACGTGGACGCAAAAAAATAGACTTTAATCAATAAAAAAACTTTTACCATATTATTTACCCTGATCCGTTTCTTTAAAAGTTCCTCGGCCTTAGCTTTCTTTATTCTTGAAAATAATTTCATATAGTATAGGTATGCTAACAATACTCCTTTCTTTACCCCCCCGCTCAATTGAACGATTCCAGATAAACCATCCTTAAAATCACTGGC
>JAIFLP010000039.1 GCA_020049015.1 Bacteroidota bacterium
TAATTGTCAATATTATAAATATATCAAAAACTGCTGCCTTTACAATGCTTCGCCTTGTCAGTCCCATTTGTGAATGAGCTAACAAGTGAAAATGTGTTGTTGCCGTAAATATACAGAAATATTTTGAATGTTAGATAATATTTTGGGGAAACATTATAATGTTCGTATATATGATTTATTAATGGATGGATTATGGTTTCTAAAAATGTTCTGCCAATCCTCTATGCTGAATTATAGATTGAGCTATCAACAAATCCTCAGGTGAGGTAATTTTGATGTTTTCACGATTGCCTTCCACCAAATGAACCGTATGTCCAAAATACTCAATTACTCCCGCATCATCAGTTATTCCTTCGCCTGCATGCTTAAAATGACTTTCAAGAACTAAATTAGACTGAAAAACTTGCGGGGTTTGAATAATTCGAATCATTTGCCTGTCAATAACAGCGTTCCCTCCTTGGTTCATCATGCGCACCGAATCATTGATCTCAATACAAGGTATTGCATTTCCTTGTTTTAATGCTTCTTCGTAACAAGTATAAATAGTTTTTCTGCTTACCAAAGGCCTTACTCCATCATGTATTCCTACCAAAGCATCTCTATCCACAAAGCGCAAACCGTTTTGCACCGATTCAAATCGAGTATCTCCGCCTTCAACCAATAAATGCGGGATTTCAAATGAATACTCTATACATAAAGATTTCCAATAAGAAAAATGATCGGGTGGCAAACATAGGATTATCTGCATGGCACTATCATACTCGTAAAAAACCTGCAAAGTATGCATCAAAACAGGCTTATTAACCAGAATTAAAAATTGTTTGGGAACATCACTGCCCATCCTTATTCCTTTTCCTCCAGCTACTATGATAATATATTTTTTTTGCATGGCTAAAATTTTAAAAAAGTGGACTCGCCAAGCGCGCTATGCTCTCTTTGAATTTATCAATAACCGAACGCTTTTCCCATTCCTCAAGTGTTAACAAAACAGATTGCTCTAAATCATTTAAAAACTCTTTTTCCATGGATGATGTAAATACTTCATTGTAAATAAGAGCATTGATCTCAAAATTCTGATCGAAACTTCGAATATCTAAATTAGCCGAACCAACAGAAGCCAATATCCCATCTACCATTATAACTTTTGAATGGTTAAAACCTGATTGATATAAATACACTTTTATTCCTGCTTCAAGCAATTCACCTATAAACGACATGGTACTGTGGTAGACTATGCGGGAATCAGATTTTTCAGGCAATAAAATGCGCACATCAATACCACTTAATGACACTGATTTTAATGCAGTTAAAATGCTTTCGTTAGGAATAAAATATGGCATTGAAATATACACATGCTCACGTGCGGTGGAAATAGCCATAAAATACGTTTGCATAATGCCTGCCCAATCAGAATCTGGACCACTGGCTGTAACCTGAACCAGACTCACATCACCAATGGAATGAATGGGAAAATAGCTTAAATCGCTGATTAAAATATTTGAAACGAAATACCAATCAGTTAAAAATATTTGCTGCAATGATAACACCGCATCGCCTTCCATTCTAAGTTGTGTATCGCGCCATTCGCCAATTCCCTCAATACCTTCAATATACCTATCGGCAATATTCATTCCACCCAAATATCCAATGCGTCCATCCACAACAATAATTTTGCGGTGGTTTCTGTAATTTACCTTGCTGGTAAATTTAGGAAATCGAACTGGTAAAAAAGAATAGACTTCCACTCCCGCATCCTTTAAATCATCAATGAAATGATCATCAAGATCCCAACTTCCAATATCATCATAAATAAGTCGAACAGTTACCCCACTCAAAGCTTTTTTACAAAGTATCGATTTTATTTTATTACCTATGGTATCATCTTCAATAATATAATAGTCGATATGAATATGATGCTCAGCCGATAATAAATCAGGAATGATAGCACTAAAAGCATCTTTGCCATTATGAAAAGCGAGAAGCTTATTGTGTATGGTGAGCAATGATTTGCTGTTATTCTGTAGCAAATTCATTACGGGTCGTTTGCTCTTTAAACGAGGATTAGTGAACAGCTCTTCAACATCGAATCCGGGACGGAAATTTAATTGCATGGTATTGATGGCTTCGAGGTCTTTTAGGCCTTTACGGGAAAATATTTTCAACTTTCGATAATTACGTCCGAAGAAAAAAAACAAAATAGTACCTAATATTGGTAATGCAATGATAACAATGATCCACGAAAGTGTTTTTGCAGGATCTCCTTTCTGTTTTAGGATTATAAATATTACCGAGATTACGGTAATAATCAAGAGCACATTTATAACATCCCTAATCAGCGGATCATTCATTATATGTTTTATTTTTTAAATACAAAATACACAGCCAGCACCAAAAATATAAAACCAATTAAGTGGTTCCATCTTAACTGTTCATTTTTAAACAAAAGTGTAGTAAATATAACAAAAACAATCAAAGTAATTACTTCCTGAATCACTTTTAATTCAATTAATGAAAATGGACCTCCATATTCTTTATAACCTATGCGGTTGGCAGGCACCTGAAAAAAATACTCAAACAATGCTATACCCCAACTAATTAGAATAACGGCTATCAAGGGTAGGCTATGAAACCATTTCATGTCTTTAAATTTTAAATGGCCATACCATGCAAACGTCATAAACGCATTGCTAAGCAATAAAAGCAAAATAGACACCAAGCCTCTCATTATTTAGGATGTTACTAATACTTTATAAGAATATTTCTTAACCTTAGCCGCTATTTCGTTTAATTTTGCCGCACTTACTTTTTTCAGTCCCAATTCAGCGGGTTCTCTATCCAGCGAATATATCATGATGCGGGAAGGATTTAATTCCCTAACCGTTTCAACCCAATTCTCAATTTCTTCATCCGTTGTATTATCCACTTCAACATTACCTACCCAACCGGAAACAAACATGGTTTGAAGAATAAATTTCCCTTTAAAGCGCTTCAAATCCTGTATTATATCGCATACATTTTTATTGCCATTGGGGCGGTTAAGAACCTGATATGTTCTGTTAATGGCTGAATCTAATTTTAGGATATTCAAATCAACACGATTTAAAGCATCAAAAACAGAAACTTTATCAAGATTGGTAGCATTAGATAATACCGCTATTTTAACGTGGGGCATAAACGCATCGCGAAGAAATATAACATCTTCTACTATGCCTTCAAACTCAGGATGCAAGGTAGGTTCGCCATTTCCAGCGAACGTTATAACGTCTATTTTTTCAGCCGCCAACATCATATCGCAAAGCTTAGTTTCCAAGGCGTTTCTAATCTCCAGGCGACTGGGTAAGGCTTGTATATCAGAATTATTTTTATTTTTACCACATTCGCAATACACACAATCGAAATTGCAAACTTTTAGCTTGGTGGGTAATAGATTAAGTCCTAATGAAACGCCTAAGCGGCGACTCTTAATGGGACCAAAAACCAATTGATCAAATAATATGTTTGCCATAGCGATACTTAGTTTTATATATCGGAAATAAGGCTTGCAAAGGTAATAAATTTTTAGATTCAAGCTAAATTTTAATAACAAAGGCTTCAAATCAATCTTTTCACCACTGCATCCTGCTTTGGCTTCATATACTGAAAATCAAAATCCTCAATCAACAAAATGCCCGGGGTTTTACCTAACTGAAAACTACCAAAGCGATTATCAAGATTCATAAAACGTGCGCCATTCAAGGTAGCCCAGCGGAGTACTTCGTCAAATGAGATGCATGGAAAATGCTGTAAAACACATTGCAATTCTGCAAAAACGGAAAGCTGATGGTTTGAAGCTAATGAATCGGTTCCCAGACAGGTATTTTTCCCCCTAAAAAAATTTGCATCAGGGAGTTTTCCTTCAATAAAAAGATTGGATAAGGGACAGAGGCAAAAATAAGCCTCTTCATTCATTGAAATAAGCTCCTGAATTTCATTTTCTTTTAAGAATGTATTATGCACCAGAAGGACTTTCTTTCTTGAAAAATGAGTATTGATAAGAGCCATATGATTACCATTGCTAGGCTCTGGCAGCAAAGAAATATTATTGTTTGTATACACCCTCCGCAAGCGGGAATCTACTTTCTGAAAAAACTCTCTTTCGGAATCAGATTCGAGAAAATGAATAGAAAAGAAAGAATTGCTTTCGCAAACCAAGTTTAAAAATGATTCTGTTACCGCATACAAGCTATGCAAAGTTAAAGATACACTAAGTGATGCTTGCAGATAAAGCTCCTGTAATAACAAGCCTTGCTGTAAACGATCCTGATCAGCTGAAGGATTTAAACACATCAATTCAACAAAAGTATGGTAGTGTATCTTAGAATGTTTTTTTACTTCCAAGCTATCTGCGGTATTTGAAATATCAATACAAGCCACTACCCCTTCGCTATAAAGCGCTGCATCGGCTTTTTCAATACTATTGATATTGCTGGTGCCATTTCTTTTTAAAGTAATGATATTATTTAAAAAGCCATCGAGATTACGTTTTGGAGAAATTAAATTTTTCAAACCCGACAATTCGATATGGGCATGAGCATTAATAAAACCGGGAATCAAAATACCACTATAAAATTCGAGGTTTGGAATTTCCTTTAAGATACCTCCATTATCAATGATTTCAACAATTCTTTGTTGCTCATCTAATACAATGATGCCAAATTTAATGGGTGGCGAAGAAACAGGATAAATATAATGAGCAGAAAGATAACGCATGATTAGGGTTTGCTGTTCGCCTTGGTTTCTTCTTCCAAATTTTTGGTTTCCCTTTGACTTATTTGACTCAATACATCATCATAAACCTTGCTGAATTCCTTCAAATGCTGCGAATAATAGCTTAGTGTATTTTGAAAAATCTTTTTATCAATCTTCTTAAGCATCAAAATTGAATCCATTAAGGCAACGGAATCATTAGGAGGAACAGCAGAACCCAGCATTTGGGTTTGCGCAATTCCGTCTACCAAATGATACTCAATGAGCACCTCAACAAACTTCTCCTTTTGCAGCAAGCGTGACTTATCGTTGTTACACGATATCAATAAGGTAAAAAGAAATAGGAATAAAAAACTTTTCACTTAGAATTTATTTAAGGGTATTAAAACGATATGAAACCATTAATTCATGAGAACCATAATTGTATTTTCTAATTGCAGTAATACCAATATCGTATGAATAACCAAATGAAAACTTATTATCATGATTATAGCCCAATAAGATAGAAACGGCATCACCAGTTCTGAAAGAAAAGCCAGCCCATACCATATTTTTATAAATAGCCCGAGCAGAAATATCAACTTGAAGCGGAACTGGACTTACGGCCTTTATAATCAAAGAAGGCTCAATAGCAAACTCACGATTAATAAAATACTTATATGAACCCGTTAAAAAGAAATGCGTTTTGAGACGGTTCAATGAATTTTTTTCTTCAAGCTTAATCTTATTATTGAATAATTGCATGGCAGAAAAGCCAAAATTAAAACTGCTTGAATATACATATATACCCACATTTCCGTCAGGTACATAAGCGGCATACGTTTGATCACCCAAGGTATTGTCTAACAAATCGCGCATTTTAATTTGTGTTCCTTCGGTTTTTCTTTGAAGCATTCCCAAAGAAAGTCCCATCGACATGCGAATTTCATCGTTAATAGCAATATTATATGCATAGCAACCACTCACATTAAGGGTACTGGTAGGCCCGGTTATATCAGACAAAACATAACCACCATAACCCATATCGAGTTTTTTGGAGGCATGGGGTCCGTATACGCTTAACCCATTAGTTATAGGAGCATCGGTAAAACCAGCCCATTGAAAACGATTGTTCAAACGAATTTGATAATAATTATTGGTACCAGCCACTGCAGGATTGATAACAAGCGGGTTGAGCATGTATTGTGTGTACATGGGTGTTTGCTGAGCCAGCAGACTTGCTGAACATAGACAAAAACCCGCAATAATAAATTGAATACGTATCATTGTTTTTTCTTTTTTATCTTACAATTGTTATTGTACCAGTTAAAGCATTTGAACCATCATTCAAATTCACCACATAATAATAGGTTCCAATAGGTACATCTTTTCCATTTCGTTTACCATCCCACACCTCGCAATCAGCGCCATCGGCAGAAGAACAACCTTTTTGAGAATATACAATTTCGCCCCAGCGGTTGAACACATCAACTGTCATAGTCTGATTGAATGCGGCATTTTTAACCAACCAATAATCGTTCATACCATCGCCGTTGGGAGTAAAACCAGTATATGGCTCAGGCGTTCCGGTAATATGAATAGTTATGCTGGCACTCTCCTTACAAGAACCATACTCAGGTAAACTCATTGATTGAACACTATAAACCAAGAATCCGGTACCATTAATATCCTGAGGCGATACATTTACAAAAGGCTCCAATGTAACGGGCACATAGTTATCAATATACAAATTGGGAGTCCAAATATACTCTTTAAAATTGATGGATGGATCAACCAATAACTGCAATGATGAACCTTGCGCCACGATGGTATCACCTGAAATAGTATTTGCAAAAGAAGGAACCTGACGCGAATATTGATAAATAACCACGGTATCGGTGCTAACACAATTGCCCTTTGCAGCACTTACAATAAACTCATTGCGGGGATAGAACAATAGTTTTGAATTAATGGTATCATTGTTATTTTGCCCTGCAATACTATCTAAAGGACCCCATGTATACAATGCGGTGCTGTCTGAAGCAATGGCTATTAATTGTGCTGAAGTACCATAACAGATAGTGTCATCAATTCCGGCAAAAACATTTACAGCATAACGGAACGGCACATCGGCATTGAAAGTACTCTTACATCCAATACTATCAGTAATACTTAATGTATATATACCCGCATTAACATTCACCAAACTGTCTGCAATTAAAGCAGAATCATTATTCCATATAAAAGAAAAGGGAGCTGTTCCGCCAATAACATTATTGATTCTAATTTTGGCATCGAAGGTTGATCCATTACATTCAGCGCTATCGTATACAAATGCAATACTTGAAATTCCACCTAAATTAATAATACTTAATGAATCAACAGCCACACAATTGAGACTATCGGTAATGCGGTATAAATAATAACCAGGAGCCAAGCTGTCTTTGCTAAGTTCACTGGTAGCATCGGCAAGCCAAGTAAATGTATACGAAGGAGTACCACCAGATATACTATCAATAATAACAGAACCGTTCTCTACCCCCGCACATAGTGCATTGGTAACGGTAGCATGGGCCGTTAAAGGCATGGGTTCGGTTAAACTAACCCTTTGACGATAATATTTATTCTCAGCATCGCGAACTACAACCCTGTAGGCTCCAGATGTTAAAGGATTAAAGATACCACTCGTGTACCAATTTAATCCATTATCAATAGAATACTCAACGGGTTCTACACCATCTAAATTAATAATTAAAATTTCACCATTCTTACCGCCCGGACAAACATTTTCAACGGTTGCAACAAGAGCATTCATAAGCTTTTCGTATCCTACATATAATGTATCACGAATTTCGCAAGCATTTGTTGATCTAATTAATACATAATGAAATCCGGTATCTAAATTGGTATAATAAAGACTTGTATCAAAAGTTAAACCATTATCAAAAGAAATCCAAATAGTATCATTAGGGATAGGGGTGCGGGAAATTTCAAATTCAATTATTCCCTTTGCTGTATCGTTTGCATTGGTAACAAAGGATAGAATAATTAAACTATCGGGTTGAACCAGTACTACCGTATCTTTAAAATTCCTCAACAATGCATCTGCAACATCAATAAAATAGGTTCCTGCCGCTAAATCAGCAAACAATCCATTATCTGTTTGCGTTTCCAATACACCACTGCTATCACTTAAAGTATACACAACAGGAGCTACACCGGTAACCGCATTAATAGTAATAGAACCATTTGCACTACCCGCACAGGAAGGATTTATAGAATCGACGGTAACAATTAAATTTGTTCCATCAATAACATCAATAGATGCATTCGCATTACAACCAGCACTATCACGAACGATAACAGTATAGGATCCTACTGCCAAACTATCGAATACATTTGAAAGCTGATAATTTATACCATTATCAATGGAGAATTCTGCAGGACCTCTATTATTTGCAACATTTGCGGTAATACTTCCCAATGTTGTATCAGTAGTAAAAGTAGAAGTAAGTGTAAGAATAATTTGCAAAGGTTGGTTTATTAAAACACTAGAAGTTGCTGTTTTACCAGCATTATCCAATACGTTAATACTGTATAATCCGGGTGCCAGCATAGTAAATAATCCTGTTTGATTGCTTATATCGCCATTGCCATTATTAATGGTATAGGTAATTGGTAAAGTA
>JAIFLP010000161.1 GCA_020049015.1 Bacteroidota bacterium
TAAATTGCGAATGTAATTTATAATTGTAATTTAATTAAATCTAAATATATATGATAAACAAAAATAAGGTAATAATCTTTTCTTTGGTATTTCTATTTTGTAATTCGAGTGTTTTTTCGCAAAAACTGAAAAATATAGGGTTTTCTATTGGTCATCAGTACTTTTCACTCGGACAGTACAATACATATTATGGACTTACATATACTCAGAATCTGTATAAAAATCATGGTATTAAGTCGGGTATTTTTTTTCGCAATCTAGATAAAGAAATTTTTACCTATGTTCCAGATCAACTATATCAGACTAATGTGGTTGAGTATTATTTAGCTGTGCCTTTGCAGTACGCTTTTAATTCAAAGATATTAAATGTTGCTGCCGGAGCCCAATTTGATTATTTTACAGCCTGGAGACAAAGAGAAAAAAATAGCATCAATGAAGTTACAAACTATAAAATTAAACCAATGCTAAGTAGTTCAATTTTATTTTGTGTGAGCAAGGATTTTGCAATTAAAAAGTTTATCATAGAGCCCGAGATTAATTATATGTTTACTCCAATGTTTAAACAGTTTTATATCGGAACAGGATTTATTTTACGATACGATAAGTAGTTCAAATAAAAAAGCTGCCCGAAAAAAGGCAGCTTTTTTTATTTATACGAAAATCAATTACAGAATATTCAATTCTTTCAATACACCGTTCATGCTTCTAACTGCATCGGCACTCTTGTTAAATGCTGCTTGCTCATCGCTGTTTAATTTCATATCTATGATTTTTTCACAACCATTTTTACCAATTACAACAGGAACTCCAATGCAAATATCTTTTTGACCGTATTCACCGTCTAATGATACACAGCAAGGGAATACCTTTTTCTCATCACGCACTATTGATTCAACCAAAGCCGCACCAGCTGCTCCTGGAGCATACCAAGCAGATGTTCCTAATAATTTAGTTAAGGTAGCACCACCAACCATAGTATCAGATACTACTTTATTTAATTCATCTGCACTTAGTAGAGTAGATGCAGGTATTCCATTATAAGTAGCAAAACGTGTTAAAGGAATCATTGTTGTATCACCATGACCACCAATTACGGTTCCTTGTACTTCTGATGAAGGAACTCCTAATGCCAAGCTTAAATATGTATCAAAACGGGCACTGTCTAATATACCACCCATACCAATTACTTTGTTTTTTGGTAATCCTGTAGCTTTCAATGTCAAATAAGTCATGGTATCCATAGGGTTACTTATGACAACAATAATAGCATTGGGAGAGAACTTTAAGATATTAGCTGCAACATCTTTCACAATACCTGCATTGGTGCCAATCAATTCTTCTCTTGTCATGCCTGGTTTGCGGGGTATACCAGATGTTACTACTACAACATCTGATCCAGCAGTTTTACTGTAATCGTTTGTAACACCAATAACACGGGTGTTAAATCCTAACAATGATGCAGTTTGCATGATGTCTAATGCTTTACCTTCAGCAAAACCTTCTTTGATATCCAACAATACCAATTCGCTTGCCAATTCTTTTTGAGCCATTACATTTGCGCATGTTGCTCCAACATTGCCGGCTCCGATAACTGTAATTTTCATGTGTTTTCTATTTTTAATTTATACCTAGTTATTATTTATTATTTTGCTAAATCTTTACATGCTTTGTAAATATTCTCAACCAGCTCTGGTATTTTATTTTGCGGTACTGCAGAGAATGCCAAACGAATAACCGTTCCTAATACTATAACACCCGTACTGTATTTTTCCAATAAATGCTTGCGAACGTCTTCTGCAACCAATCCTTTTTTTAGTTCAATACACATAAAATACCCCGAATTAAAAGGCAGTGCGGCAAAATAGTCTGCGTATTCTTTTTTTTCTAATTCCTTACGTAATATGGTGTATCTGTTTTTTAAAATGTCAAATTTTTTCTTTTTTGATTCTTCATACGATGGTTCAGTATACACTTTGTGTAGCAGCGATTGCGATATTTGGCTAATATTAGAAATGTTACCGCGAATAGCACCTCCCGTTTTGTTTTCTAAGGCTTCGTACAATTCTGCAGTTCCGCCTTTAATGGCGTATGTTATGAATCCCACACGAAAACCCCAAACATAGTCTTCTTTAGTAGGACCGTCTAACTTTATAGCTAACACATTTTCCGAAAGATTTGCCAATCGGGCAAAAATGGATTCGGTAAAAACATTAGCTTCATATACCAAACCGAAATAAGCGTCGTCAATTATTACCACTACCTTTTTACCTTTGTCAGCTACTTTTTTTATCTCTGCTACAATTGCATCTACTTCACTGTTTAAAGGGGTATAACCTGCAGGATTGTTTGGGAAATTTAAAAGAGTTATTATTTTTTCTCCCTTTGTCTCATTTAATTTTTTTCCGAAATCACTTACATTAAAACCTCCATTGGCAAACAATTCAAAGGTTTCTACTTTGGCCTTGTAATTGTTCTCAAATATCAAATTGTAATTTTCCCAGTAATGGTTCGATAGCAGAACGGTATCTCCCGCATTGGCAAATAAATAGGCACACATACTTATTCCATGTGTTAAACCGTTGGTGGTAATAGGATTACTGATTTCAACTCCTTTTATTGAAGGGTTTTTGCGATATATGGATTCTTTCCATAATGTTCTGAATTCAGGCTTTCCAAAACTAGGTGCATATGGAAATATATTTCCTACTGGAAGATTTATTAATTTGTCAAATTCCGGTAAGTGCATTGAGGTGCCGTCATCTTCTACAGCTTCACCAATGGTGGCATTGATGTTTTTACCTTTAGCTTGTGCCGATTGTGCCAAAATACCTAATTTAGGAAAGAAAATTCCTTTACCAATTTCTGAAAGCATGCCCAACACATTGGCATTGCATTTTTCGATGGTGTTGTTCAGTGTAACTGCTTGTGAATTCATAATCATTTGTCAATTTATATTTGTTTTTACTACCGCATCAACAGGGTTTAAAAGTATAAAAAATTATTCTAATGTTTATTTATTATTGAAATATTCCAAAGTATATGCGTTGAATTTTTGTGCTTATTTTGTATTTCTTTCAGCTCGCTGGAGTAAAAATAGATGCTGTCTTTATTTCTCATCCTATATGAATGGTCTTGTAATAATATATCTATCTCGCCATCAACAACAAAACAAAATTCTAATGCATTCCTATTATTATCGAAGAGATCAGCAGTATTACCATTTTTTTCTAATTCTATCAAGTACATTTCAGCCATATGAATGGAATGATAATGAGATAGTAAGTACATTGAAGCTCCCTGATCGTTACTTTTAATAAGTTTCTTGTCTTCCCAACGAATTACTGGACTCTGACTTTCCAAATCCATTTCGCCAATCAGCGCACCCACCGAAGTGTTGAGATATTCTGCTATATGTTTTATATTGTGCAGCGACGGAAAGGCTTTACCATTTTCGATTTGGGATAACATGCTAGGAGTAATGCCAACACCTTTAGCCATAACATTCATGGCTATTTCAAGCTGTTCCCGGCGTTTGCGGATTCTTTCTCCTAATCTTTCCACGTTAAATCAAACTTAATTATCGACTGTAAAGATAAATTAAATTTAATTAATACATAAATTATAATCGATTTTTGCAATTAGAAAATCCATTTCGTATATTTGCGAAATATTAAACTGATATCATGACATTACAAATTAAAATATTGGGTACTGGTTGCCCTAAATGTAAAACACTTGAAAAAATTACCCGAGAGGTAGTTTCGGAAAACCAAATGGATGCGAATATCTCTAAAGTAGAGGATATACAGCAAATTATGAATTACGGAGTAATGGCCACCCCCGCTTTGGTGATCAATGAGAAAGTGGCCATAGGTGGACGGATACCTTCTAAAGAGGAGATAAAAAAACAATTAGAATCAAATATTAATGGCTGAGAAAGTTGAATTACCAGAGGATGTTATTGAAATTGCCAATTTTGCTAAGGCTATGAGTCATCCAGTGCGGGTGTATATTCTTAAAAAACTTTCGCAAATGGATGCTTGTTGTTATAGTGGCAATTTGGTAGATGAATTGCCTATAGGTCGTTCTGCTTTGTCGCGACATTTAAAGGAATTAAAATTCGCAGGTCTTATTCAGGGCGAAATAGAGCCTCCTTTTATAAAATATTGTATCAATCGCGCCAATTGGGAAAAAGCCCAAGGCTATTGTATAAATCTCTTTCAAATGAATGTTTAATTATTTAACAATTAATTATTATGAAGAATTTATTGAACTATGTAGTTGCTTTATTATTTGTATTCATGGGTTTGTCTTGTACTGCCCAGTCTGGCAAAAATGAAAGCAAATCAACTGCTGCAGTTGAAGAAAAAGTTAAGGTGTACTATTTTCATTTAACCAGTCGCTGTATGACTTGTAAAAAGGTAGAAGAAGAAGCCAAAGTTGATCTAAAGGCATTATATGGAGAAAAAATTCCTTTTCTCTCAGTAGATATTCAGGATGATGCCAATAAAGCTCTTGTAAATGAAATGAAAGTTTACGGTCAATCACTCCTTATTGTAAAAGGTGATAAGCAAATCAATATTACCAATGAGGGGTTTATGTATGCAAAAAATAATCCTGAAAAATTCAAAGCCATCATCAAAGAAAAAGTAGATCCTTTAATCCAATAATATAATGGAATTTCTCAATTCAATTCTTGAAGCCAATTCCATGCCTTGGCTGTCGGCTTTGGTACTGGGATTAATGACTGCTATAAGTCCATGCCCCTTGGCAACCAACATAACAGCTATTGGTTTTATTAGTAAAGATGTTGAAAATAGAAATCGTGTTTTCTTAAATGGCATTTTTTATACGGTAGGAAGGGTTTTTGCTTATACATCCATTGCGGTAATTATTTATTTTGGTGCCGATCAATTCAAATTTGGTGGTTATTTTCAGCGCTATGGCGAGTTGTTTATTGGTCCTGTTTTACTGATTATCGGCTTTGTTATGTTGGGTGTCATTCATTTTAATATCCCTGGAATGGGCAATTGGGGTTCGCGTATGCAAAATAAAAAACAATGGAATTATTTAGATACTTTTCTGCTTGGGGTGGTTTTTGCTTTGGCTTTCTGTCCGTATAGCGGAGTGCTGTATTTTGGAATGCTAATTCCTATGACCATAAGTAGTGCTTCGGGATTAATTCTTCCACCAATTTTCGCAATAGCTACGGGCATTCCTGTAATTATTTTTGCATATATTATAGCTTATACCATTTCTGGAATTGGCAAGGCATACAACAGCATTAAAGCATTTGAATTGTGGTTTCGCAGGTTGATCGCTATATTGTTTATTATTGTCGGCTTGTATTATACCTATAATGTTTATCTTAGATGAACAATCATCAAAAAATCCGCTTGTTGTTTTTGCTTGCTATCGTTTTAGCTGCCTTAATTTCACTATATGCAAATCTCATTCCTATTGTCGATTATTTTGTTTATGAATTATTAAAATTTAGTTCTGAATCCCATTTGGGAAAAGCTATTCATTTCTTCTTCTACGATACCATTAAGATTTTAATTTTATTGTTTCTTATTAGCTCGCTCATGGGTGCTGTGAATGCATATTTTCCTGTGGAGCGATTGCGTCATTTTTTGGTCACAAAAAAATTATTCGGATTGCAATATGTAATGGCTTCTGTATTTGGTGCTATTACTCCATTCTGTTCATGCTCTTCTATCCCTTTATTTATTGGTTTTGTGAAGGGTGGAATCCCTTTGGGGGTTACTTTTTCTTTCCTTATTACTTCGCCTCTTGTTAATGAAGTGGCAGTGGCCATGTTTTTGGGTTTATTCGGATTAAAAGCTACTCTTATTTATGCCGGCAGCGGAATTTTGATGGGTATTGTAGGTGGATATTTTTTAGGCTTGCTTAAGTTAGATAAGTTTTTATCTGATTGGGTTAAAGAAATACAGCGTAATGCGGGAAAAGAAAATGAAAAATGGGAAGGGGAGAAGGCTTCATTTTTTGAAAGAGTCCCCTATATTTTAAATGAAGGTTGGAATATTGTTAAAAAAGTTTTACTGTATGTAATTATTGGAATCGCTATAGGTGCAGCAATGCATGGTTTTGTTCCAGAGGCTTTTTTTACACATTATTTGTCTGCCGATTCATGGTATGGTGTTCCATTGGCCGTAATACTGGCGGTGCCCATGTATGCCAATGCAGCTGGTATAGTTCCGGTAATTCAGGTTTTTGTGGCAAAGGGTGTGCCGCTGGGTACTGCCATTGCTTTTATGATGGCAGTGGTGGGGCTTTCTTTACCTGAAGCTACTTTACTGAAAAAAGTAATGCAGTGGAAGCTAATTGGTATTTTTTTCGGTACCATTACTTTGTTTATTATAATTTTAGGTTATTTATTTAATTTAATTTTGTGAATATAGAAAGTAATTTATCAAATGATCGATATATGAATCAAACTTTAATTCTAATGATAGGTGGAATAGGAGGGTCCGTTTTAACGTTTCTTATTCAAAGGTATGGCGTATCTGTTGTAGTGGCTTCATGCATTGTGGGCCTAATAGGTGCTTTATGTGGCCACTTATTTAGCTTGCCTCATCTGTCCTTGGTTATTTTTGCGGGTTCTTTTGCCGGAATGACAAGTGCTTCTTTAGCTTCAATTCCGATTGTTGTTTTTGCTGGTGCTCTTACAGCTATAATTTACCAATTGTCATTGAATATTTTTGCAGGTATGGGTGGACGGCTTGGTTTTATTGCATTTGTGAGTACTGTTGTTGCAGTTTATTTATTGATGTTCATGAAAAAAATACTTATTATTCTTATGAAGGCATAGTTTTTTCGTCCCAGTTAAGCGGTGGCTGTATAATCGGCAGTTGGTTGCCTGAGTTGGACATTATGAGTACGTGGTAATTGTAAAAAACACAAATTTGAAAATCTGATCGGCTTATATTTATCTATTATTCTGATACTTAAAATGAATTTAGATAATTTTGGATTGTCATTCCAATAATATCTGATTTTTTTGGAATTATATTCCAAAATTATCTATATTTGCATTATATATTATATTTTCAAATGATTAGAGGTCGATTATTATTTGCCCAAATTGAAAAACATGTTCCTAAGAAGCAGTTTACAATTATTACAGGTGCACGGCAAACCGGTAAAACAAGTTTATTAAACCTGTTACACCAATCACTGCACTCAAAAGGATTGGCGGTGTTTCAATATACTCTTGAAGATTCAGCTTTATTAAGCATGCTGAACGATAATCCAGAGAATTTATTTAGCCTAACCGGCACTCCAAAGAAATTGATTGCCAATAAACAAATCAATCCTGAAGATAAAATATATGTCCTAATTGATGAAATACAATACCTGAAAGACCCATCCAATTTTTTAAAATTGCTTTATGATAAATACCACGAATCGCTAAAGCTGATAGTTACCGGCAGCAGTGCTTTTTACATTGATAGGAAATTTACCGATTCGCTGGCGGGTAGAAAACAGATTTTTTGGTTAAAAACGCTTTCGTTCAACGAATTTTTGCAGTTTAAGGAATGTAATGAGTTAGAAAAAGAATTGCAGCAGTTGCGCGAACCAAAGGTTTATTATTCTTCGCACGATGCTGTTATTAAATCTTTTTTTGACGAATACCTTACCTATGGGGGTTACCCGGCAGTAGTTCTGGCAAACGATATTATAGAGAAGAAACAAATTTTGAATGATATTAAAAATTCATACCTGAAAAGAGATATTCACGAATCTAATATCTCACACGAAATTCAGTTTATGCATTTATTTCGTTTATTAGCGCAGCAAACAGGCGAATTGGTAAATCGCAATGAATTATCAGCCACCTTGCGTTTAGATAACAAAACCATAGAGAATTATTTGTACATCCTTCAAAAATGTTTTCATATACATTTGTTAAATCCTTTATGGAATAACCTAAGAAAGGAAATAACCAAAATGCCGAAAGTGTATTTTTATGATTTAGGAATGCGAAATTCATTACTTAACCGGTTCGATATGGTTTCAGAGCGCAGCGATAAAGGACAATTGATAGAAAATTATTTGTTTTGCAGATTGAACGAACTTTACTCAGCCGACCAGTTAAATTTTTGGCGAACTACTGATCAGCATGAAGTTGATTTTGTTGTAAGTACCGAATTTCAAAAAGGATATGCTTATGAAGTAAAGTATGATGGAATAAAAGCTGACATTTCGAAATATAAAAAGTTTATTCAGGCTTATCCTGACTATCCATTGTCATTTATTTCGTTTCTGAAGGCGGAAAACTGTATTGAGGCTTTAAAATTTTAAATAAACATAATGCAA
>JAIFLP010000130.1 GCA_020049015.1 Bacteroidota bacterium
TCATACAAAAAAGAAAAAGCATTGAAAGAAGGTAATGCTGACGAAGCGCAAAAAATTGATCAGGCAATGCGTGTTTTTGGTGATCTCGAAATTTCAAAAGGGATTATCTCATTACAGAACGACCGAGGTACTTCTTATGGAATGTACATTTCAGTTCAAAATGAATTGGCAGCCGCTATTAACACCTTACGGGATAGATTTGCCAAAGAAAAATACGGAAAGGTTTTCGATAAAATAACCGAAGATCAGCAGGATTTGATTAAAATCGTTTATCCTGTTTTGGTTTCTGAAGCAGAACCTAAAAATATAGGAGGGACTAACTAATGGGAAAATTTAGAAAAAAAGATAAGCCTTCTGTTGGAGCACTTAATACAGCTTCATTACCAGATATCGTTTTTATGTTGCTCTTCTTTTTCATGGTTACTACTCAAATGAGAGAAGTTGAATTAATGATCAAATACAAGCTGCCTAAAGCAACAGATGTGAAGAAGCTTGAAGATAAATCATTAGTTAGCTTTGTATACATCGGAAAGCCCGTACCTGCAATGCAAAAATTGTATGGCACTGAGCCGCGCATTCAATTAAATGATGCTTTTCAATCTATAGAAGATATACAAAATTTTATTGCAGCCGAACGAGAAAAATTAAGTGAATCTGACCAGAAGGCCATGACCGTGTCACTTAAAGTAGACGAGTTTACAAAAATGGGTATTATTAGTGATGTGAAGCAAGCGTTGAGAAAATCAAATGCGCTTAAGATCAATTATTCTACCTTAAAGGTAAAGGATAATTTAGCTGTAAATTAATATTTCTTATGGGAAAATAAAAAAAGCCGACTATCTGTCGGCTTTTTTTATTAGAAGATACTTTTAGGTTCCGAAGCATCTTTATTAATGCTTTCTTCATCATCTTTTTCATCCTTTTCTTCTTTCTCTTCTTTTGTTTTCTTAGGGGCAGCAGCAGCGCCTTTTTTAAATTTCTGCTGGTCCATGCCTGCAACTTCAATCCTGTTTTCTCTTAAAAACATACCTGCAATAACTGCAGTCTTCACTTCATTGATAGTCATGATAAAATCCCAGTCAGTATCAGGAAATGTCTGCGGTTTTACATGGTATTCAATGGATTCTTCTAAACAAAAGTCGGTAAGCATTGGTATAACCTTCTTTTTTACACTTAATTTTAATGATTCGTTCATGGCGCAATATTTTAATTCATGTTTGGTAAAAATAAACTTTTTATGCTTTCAATAAAAGGTGCAGACATGAATTATTTATTAACAAAACAAGCTGGCTATTTAGAATGGTAAACCAATGTGTAGGCGGCCTGTAATTGAATGGGAAAATATGATTGCTTGGCTTGGCGCAAGCCTTCTATGCCTAAGTCTTCTTCTCTGTTAATATAGGTATATCCTTGAGATTCTATTTTTTTTGCCAATTCTTGGTTGATTACTTGATACAAGCCTTTGTAGTCTTTCAAGGCTTTTTCAAAATGAATTACGGCTGTTTCTGAATCTTGTCTTTCATATAATCCGAATGCAACAGCCTGTTCATCAATATAAAGAATAATGCCTTCATGTTTCAAATCACTGAAGTGAGTTAATAAATAAGCTAAAGCAAGCGATTCGCTGTGCAACATTGTGCTTTTATGTTCATTTTCAACGATTAAATCGTATAGTTGCTTTATGGTATTAAGATTTTTTATTGAAACAGCTTCACTTTTAAACGTATGGGAATTTTGAAATTGATGAATTAAATTTCTTTTTTTTTGATATTTTCGACCCGGTAATGCAGCCAAATCACTCGCTAAATAAATATAATTCGATAATGATGGATTCTCGCAGATACTGAATTGTGAGCAAAAGTTATTTTCCTTATCAATAAAATCTTTACCGCAGGCCAAAATTTTCACATTATAATCTCTACTATTGATCCAGGCCAATATGCTCGTTTGTACTTCCTGATCAATAATGCCTAAGGGTTGCAATAAATAGCAATTTCCATCTTCAATTCGGGTGGAAATCAATAAGCACTTATTATGAATTATGGCATATCGGTATTGAAGGGTATCGTTCCAAGCAAGTAAATTGGCCAAAGTATAACCCCCAAGCCATTTTGGGGAATATTGATTCACAAAGGGTTTAATCTTCTCAGAATCAGAGATACTTAGATCTTGAAATGTAATCATACATTCGGTATGCATTTTTGTACACGAGTCAGCAGCGAAAGCCATAAAAAAGATTTATTATGCTTAACAAGCGCTGGTTTTATTTGTTCACAAGCAACATAGGTTTATAGGCATTAAGTTCTTTAAAGCCCAACTTTTCATAAAATGATGTTGTACCTGGCTCTGCTATCAATCCTACCCAATCAATTTTTTTCTCATTACAAATACTTACCAAAAAGTTGATAATAGATTGACCGACATTTTTGCCTCTAAAAGCTGGTTTTACATAAACATCTTGAATATACGCATCGCTATGTTTGTCTGAAATTAAGCGACCCATTCCTATCAGTTGGTCATCATTAAATGCTCCGCAAAATGCAAATGTGTCTATTAATATGCCCTTTGTTCTGTGCTTATCTTCTTCATTATTCATCATCCAATTTGCTTCCAAATAGAGATCGAATACTTCATTAAAACAATCTATGCTTATTAATTTTAATTCCATGTAGCAAAGATAGTCAAACTACAATATTTGTTTTATTATTTTCTGAAAGTATTATAGGTGCTTCACCCAAAACATCATCTGATCATGGGTAGGACCAAATCCTAATTTTTGATATATCTGTTGCGCTATTAAATTGTCGCTTCTAACTTCCAATGTTAACTTTGAACAGCCCAGCGATTGCGATTTCAGTATCATAGCCCGCATCAGTTCGGTTGCACAGCCTTGTCTTCTGAACGTTTTTTTTACAATAAGATCGTGAATATTAATGGTTTTTGAAGCTTTAAAAGTGGATATGTTTATGAACCCTAGAGCCATTCCTGCATATTCTTCTTTGATTTTAGCAATAAGAATAACTACTTTAGGATGGCTGTTAATTTCATATATTAGGTTTTGTTCTTGTTGCGCGTTTAATGCTTCGCCTCCTCCCATTTCGTCTGAAATGTAGTGATTCACCAATTCTATCAATACTTTTTGATGATGCGGATTGGCTTTTGTATAATTTATTATTTCAATCGTTTGATCCACCCGATTCTGATTTACCTATCTTGTATTGTCGCGGATTGATTTGATATTTTTTTATTCTTAAGCCCATTATTCTTTCTGTAATGCCTAGTATTTCTGCTGTTTTGGTTAAATTGCCTCGGGTGCTTATTAGGGTGTCTATTATCATTTGTCTCTCAACGCCTTCAATTACACTCTCTAAATTACCTTTTCGTTCAGTATCCGACGATTCGGCCGTTTGCAGGGTAGGAGGGAGGTTGCTTGATCTGATTACCCCATCGGAACTTAATATAGAGGCACGTTCAACACTGTTTTCTAATTCTCTTATATTACCTGGCCAATGGTATAGCATAAACAAATCAATAGCCGTGCTCGATACCCGAATAATTTTTTTCAGATTGTTTTTATTGAATTTTTCAATAAAATAATCTACCAATCCCGGAATATCATTCTTTCTGTCCCGCAAAGGAGGCACGTAAATGGGAAAAACATTTAATCGATAATACAGATCTTCCCTAAAGGAGTTGTCTTTTATGCTATTTTCTAAATCCCTATTGGTTGCAGCCACAATCCTTACATCAGTTTTAAATGTTTTAATACCACCAACCCTGTCGAATTCCCTTTGCTGTATAACTCGCAATAGTTTTACCTGAATTTGCATTGGAAGATCACCAATTTCATCTAAAAAAATAGTCCCCCCATCAGCAAGTTCAAAACGACCTTTCCTTTGAATATCAGCACCTGTAAACGATCCTTTTTCGTGACCAAATAATTCACTTTCAATTAGATTTTCGGGCAATGCAGCACAGTTTACCTTTATAAAAGGCTTGTCTTTTCTTAAACTATGGTTATGTATTGCTTCTGCAATTAACTCTTTTCCAACACCGCTTTCTCCCCTTATTAGCACTGTTGCATTTGTAGGAGCTACTGAATAAATTAGTTGATAAACTTCCTGCATTTTACCTGAATTGCCTATTATATTTTCAGGATTTTTATGGGTTTTTAGTACTGAGTTTAATTTTTCGTACTCTGACTTTAAGCGGTCTATTTCTTCTAATTTATCTTGCCTTACTTTTAAGGCGTTAGCAATGAGCGATCCTATGATACTCAGTATTTTATTGTCTTGAAGGAATGAATAGTTTTCATCATTCAATCTGTGTATGCTCAATGATCCAATAGTATCGTCTTCTGCTTTAATGGGAACGCATATAAACGATACTTCTTTGTATTTTGATAGATCTAGCCCTGTTTTATTTAAAAAGCGCTTGTCTTTTTCTATATCGGGTATTACTATAGCACTTCCCGTTTTAACCACTTCGCCAATAATGCCTTCACCCAATGAATAAAGCACATTGTCTTTTATTTCTCTGTTAATTCCATAACCCTCTTCAATATATATCTTCGATGTTTCCCTATTTAAAATGGTTATCATACACCTTCTAACACCCATATATTTGCTCATCAACTCTAAAATGGGCAGCATTACATCTTTTATATCATTGCTTTTATTTAATAAACTGCTTATATCAAATAGCAAGGGTAGTTCTGATTGACCATAACAACGCCTTCCTGTCTTATCGCAATATGTTATTAAATCTTCTCCCACTTTCTATTTACAATTAAAACTCTCACAAAAGTAATAAAAAGTAAATAGAGATGCAATATATATTACAAAATAATATAATATTGGTCTTATTTAATAATAAATAGTAATATTTGGATTTTATTACTGGTTGATTTTCTACAATTCTATTATAATTTTTTCCAATAAATGCAATGTTACTTCTAAGTCTTCTTTGTTTACCGGTTCTTTGTTGTCGGTATGACAGAGGCCTGATAGAAATCGGATATATTTTTTTTCTTCCTCGTTAATTTTAATTAAACCTTCCTTATCAGTTTGAGCAAAAAGACCATAAAGCGTATGGCTTTCGGGTTCTTTGCCATTTTTTAATAGAATAATTGTTAAATATCGCTCCATCGACATCAGCATGGTATCGCGTATGATTTCATTGGAGAATTTACTGGGTTTGGAAAAACTATTTTTTCCCAGTAAATAATATTTTTCTGCTTCATATAGCAGCTTTTCTATTTGCTCTTTATTTTGCATATTGTTATTTATATGTTGGTAAATCTTAATTGGTCAATTTCTGCAGGAAGTATTTGCCTTTTTAGCTTTTCTGACATTGCTTTGATTTTATGATTGAGAATTTGGGCTTCCGATTTAGTAATTTCTATTGCGCGCCTTTTGTAATAGTCAATTAAAGCACTGGTTCCAGAATGCTTCCCAAACACAAACTCTTCTTCTTTTCTTCCAATTTCTGCAGCTTCAATAATCTGAAATGTTTTTTTATTTTCCAATAAACATCGGGTGTGTATACCACTTTCGTGCATCAATACTTTTTCTCCAACAATGGGTTTGTTAGCTGCAAATGAAGTGTTTGAAGCTTTTGAAACATAAGCGCATAATTGGTTAATGTTTTCGGTTTGGTAATTTATTTCTATTCCCATGCTGTGCTTCAAAGCCATAATTACTTCTTCAGTGGGTGCATTTCCTGCTCTTTCACCCAATCCGTTGATAGTTGTACTTACAAATTCACATCCCGCATGTATTGCAGATATTGTGTTTGCTGTTGCCATACCTAAATCATTATGTCCATGAAATTCTAATGGCAAAGTGGGAAATGAATTTTTAATTTTACTAATTAATTGAACAACAGAAAAGGGGCTTAGAATGCCAACAGTATCGGCAACTCGCAATCTACTCAAATGGAAAGATGAAGCTACAACCAAGAAATCAAAGAGATCATCGTAATTGGCGCGACTAGCATCCATAGCCCCTAATGAAATATTTCTGAAGTAATTTGAAGCATGTTGTAATGTTTCATTTACACTATCTAAAAGCCATTTTTTATTCTTACCCATGGCACTTAAATGAATGTCTGAAACCGGAAAGGAAATGTGTATGGTGTCACAACCGGTTTTGGCTGTTTCTTCAATATCTTTTTTAACTGCCCTGCTCCACATACTAATGTTGCAATTGAGTTTCAATTTAACTATTTCCGACATGGTTTCCATTTCTTTTTTATTCATGGATGGTATGCCGGCTTCAATAATCTCTATACCCAATTGATCAAGCATGATGGCTATTTGTATCTTCTCTTCTTGCGAGAATACCACGCCAGGTGCTTGCTCGCCATCACGGAGCGTTGAGTCGATGAGGGATAGATTTTGTTTCATGTTTTTTATATTTTTAGAGACGCCTCTGTAGAGACGCATAATAATGCGTCTTTACAATCAGTCAGATATGATATATTTATCTATTGCATTATTTTCTGCCAGGGCATCTAGTATTTCATCAATTTTGTCTTCGGTAATCTCTCCATACCAATAGTTATTAGGCTGAATTACCATTACGGGTCCTTTGGTACATACATTCAAACATGCCGTTGTTGTAACTACAGCATCTAAGTCCCTATCACTGCACCCTTCTGTAATGTATTGCAAAAGTGCCGTTGCGTTTTTTTTGTTACATGCTCCCTGAGCATCGCCTGCTACCCTGTATGAGTTACATACCAGGATCATGAAATCTGGTTTTTTCATTTGTTTATATATTAAATAATGTAATTAACAATTTTTTCAATGGGACCAGTATACATTCGAGCCCTTATGCCTTTTTCCTTTAAATAGTCTGCAGGAACATCGCCTATCATTGCCGTATATATTACCAAACAATCTTTTATATTCTCATATATATTTTTAAGTTTTTCTGGGTCTTCATGTTGCCCCCTTCTTTCACAATACTTGTCTACATTTCTCTTTTCTGATAACACAAATTGATTCCCCTTTAACTCATAAATATAGAATTTATCGGTATGTCCGAAATGCCTGTCTACATTTACGCCGTCGGAAGATGTGATTGCTATTTTCATATTTTTATTTTTTCATCTTTTTATTTTTTTATATTCCTTTGCGACGCAATGCATGGCGCATCTACGCGCATCCGCGCATATTTCCGCCACATTCTTTTCCTGCTTTCGACGCATCAGTTTTTGGTAGCGCTCTTATCGCACTACCACTATATACTGCATCTAATCCTAAATCTATTAGTCCGGTCATTTGAATTACTTTTATTCCCGATGCTTGTAGAACTTTTAATGGTTTTTCTCCCGCACTGCCTACAAGTAAAGCTCTACAATCGGATAGAGTTTCTGATAATAATTTCCAGCGTGCTTCTCCAATTCCTGCATCTGGCGTTTTTCTTTGTTCCACAAACTTATAACCATTCTTTGTTTGCTCAAAAATGTATAGGTTGCGGGCTTCTCCTAAATGCTGGTTTACTAATAAACCTTCATATGTAGCAACGGCAACTTTGTTTCGCAGTTTTTCATCTGTTACTACCATAGTAGAACATTCTTTTATCAAACAGGCTGTTTCAGGATCGTCTTGTCCTAATAATCCTGCTGCATCAGCCCTACAGCGAGCACAGTGGGTCATGGGTTTAATAAATTCTGATATTTGAATTTTATGTCGGGCCATTAATTTTTTATCCGGCTCTTCTATATTTTCAAAAACCGTTTCGGCATTTGGATGAACCGGTATGCAATTCATTAAATCTGCTCCCAAATGAGATACTTTCTCGGCTAAGGGTTTTATCATTAAATCATTATAGCCTGGTAATACAATGGTATTTATTTTTACAATGATGCCTTTTGCTTTAAGTAATGGAATGCATTTAAGTTGTTGTTCTAATAACACCCTGCCTGCTTCGGAACCTCTGTATACTTTTTTTCCCAAACGAACCCATGAATATATTTTCCCCAATGCTTCAGGATCTAATCCATTCATAGTAATGGTTACATGGGTAACGCCTAAATTTGCTATTTCGTCAATATATGGTTCCAATTCTAGTCCGTTAGTGGAAAGACAGAACAACATGTCTGGCATTTTTTCTTTAATAAGGCGCAGTGTTTCTAAGGTTTCATTTGCATTGGCAAATGGATCGCCTGGTCCCGCTATTCCTATAACAGATAAATTGGGCATCTTTTTTCTTAAAATTCCTACATAGTGAACCGCTTGTTCAGGACTTAGAACTGCACTGGTTACTCCAGGTCTACTTTCATTTACACAATCGTACTTTCTATTACAATAATTACATTGTATATTGCATTTTGGAGCAATGGGTAAATGAACCCTGCCGTATGTGCCTTTTGCTTCAATATTGAAACATGGATGTTTTGCTACGTCTTTCATAATTTTGTCCTCCTACATATATTGGTAACCTATTTCTGAATCGTCTTGCCTCTTTTCTAAGAGCGCATTGGTAATCTTGTCAAATAATTCTTGTGTGCCTTCATATAATATGTGCTTGACTCTTTGTGATCCTATTCTATCGTGTATTGGAAAACCAACCCGCACCAGTGGTATATCATGGCGTTTGCTTAAATACACCCCTTTGCTACTACCTATCATTATATCGGGCTGGTACGTTTCCATATGAGCTCCCATACTTTCAAAATCCATCCCACTTCCAATTATCATTTCCGAATTAAATCTATCTCCCAAAACATTTTCTAATGCGGACTGTAAAATTTTACTTTCTCCTCCGGTTGCGCACAGAACTGTTTTGATCCCTATTTCTGACAGGAAAGAGATAATGCCAATTATTAAATCTTCATCGCCATATACAAATGCTTTTTTACCAGAAAGATATTTGTGACCGTCGATATATGAGTCAACCAATCTGCCTCTTTCTAAAAGATATTTTTCAGGTGTTTCTTTCCCTGTAATCGCATTTAGTAAATTAAAAAACGCATCGCTTTCCTTTATTCCAATTGGAAATCCTGTGCTATAGGTTGGTATTTCAAATTTTTCATTTAAGTATTTGGCTGCGGTTTGATATGCAACTTGTGTTTTAATTCTTGATGTCTGTGCTGAAGAATTGAATACATAACCAAATTCAATACTTGCTTTTGACGATCCTGTTCTTTTTAATGCTTCAACGCTAGTGCCTCCATCCGATATCTTTTTGTATTCATCCCATGATGGATTGTCTAATGTATCTGAATAATCAGGAAACATTATATATGATTGATTGTAATACAGAAAAACTTCTTTTAACAATCGTAAATCTTCTGGCGATAATATCCCCGGAAATAAGTTGATAATATCATTGGATTCTTTATTTTCTGATAATGATTTAATAGTTTCAAAAACAGCTTCGTGATAACCGTCAACATGACTTCCCGCATAGCTTGGGGTAGATGCGAAAATTAATTCAGGAAGAATCTTACCTTTATTAACCGCTTTATACTCACTAATCATTTTTTTAACATCTTCTCCAATGGTTTCACTTAAACAAGTACTTGATATAGCAATTACTTCCGGATTATATTGTTTAATTAAATTGTCAACGCTAATATTAAAATTTTGAGCGCCTCCAAAAACAGTACTGTTTTCACTAAAGTTTGAAGATGCAATATCTATGGGTTCTCTGAAATGACTGATCATATATCTTCTGATATAAGTTGAACAGCCTTGAGATCCATGAATTAAGGGAATACAGTTTTTGATTCCTTTAAATGCCAAACTTGAGCCTAAAGGAGAACACTGTTTGCATGCATTTCTTGTTGAGGTAAATGCTTGTTCCTTCTTTTTTATATATTTGCTGGTTTCCATAATTATCGTTTTACAAATTGCCAAACCGGACTGCTTATGGTTTCGTATATTTCTTTTGCAAAGTTTACCATTCCCGCATATCCTGCCAGTGCTATTTTTCTTTCATGATTATGATCGCAAAATCCAATACCCATTTTAAATGCTATGGGACGTTCTTTGACCCCGCCAATAAAAATATCGGCTCCAGTTTGTTTCACAAATGACGAAAGTTCATTTGGATTTGAATCATCAACAATAATAGTTCCTTCGTCACATATTTCACGCAATATTTTATAATCTTCGGCATTGCCAGTTTGCGTACCGGCAACTACTGTTTTCATTCCAATCATGCGCAGCGCTTTAACCAGTGAGATTGCTTTAAACGCACCTCCCACATACAATGCAGCCTTTTTTCCCTGAAGTTTATTTTTGTATTCTGCTAATTGTGGAGCAATCTGATTGATTTCTTTTATCACTATCTGTCTCGCTTTTTCTTCAAGCTGTTCCGATTTAAAGAATTTGGCCACTTCATACAGTGCATCAGAAACATCTTCTATACCAAAATAGGATACTTTAATAAAGGGAATGCCATATTCTTCTTTCATTTTTTTAGCCAAATAAATCATCGAGCCTGAACATTGAACGATGTTTAAAGATGCTTTATGCGCATTTCTAATTTCTTTTACCCGGCCATCTCCGGTGATGGATGCTACTATTTGCACACCCATTTTTTTATAGTATTCTGATAACATCCACAATTCACCCGCAAGATTATAATCGCCCAAGATATTTACACTAAATGGTTGTACCGGTAAATCATCACCTGTTCCTACCAGTTTTGCAATTACATCACAGGCTATTTTGTAGCCATCTTTTTTTGTTCCTTGAAATCCTTCCGACATTACTGGAAGCACAGTGATCCCTTTTTCTTTTTCAACTTTTTTACAAACAGCTTGCACGTCATCGCCTATCACACCTACTATGCAGGTAGAATAAACAAATGCCGCTGCTGGCTTATAATGATCTATTAATTCACATAAAGCTGTATATAATTTTTCTTCACCTCCAAAAATTACTTGTTTTTCTTTTAAATCAGTCGAAAAACTTAATCGATGTAATTCAGGTCCCGACGATAATGAACCCCTGATATCCCAAGTATATGAGGCACATCCTATGGGTCCGTGTATCAGATGCAAAGCATCGGCAATGGGGTATAGAACAACTCTTGAACCACAGAAAACGCAGGCACGCTGACTCACTGATCCGGCAATACTTGGTTTATCGCAAACCAAGTCATGTGTATCCAAACCTTTTGTCACAACGTGACCCACCCTTCCTGTAATCAATGTACCCATGATACTTTTTATAAAATTATTACATAACCAATTCTACTTTTTCTTCAGGACATTCCATGTCTTGCTTGTCCATAATTAATGAAAGCATTTTTTCAACTAATCTCAACGCACCTGTGTAACCAACTGATGGGAAATAGCTATGTCCAATGCGGTCTAAGATTGGAAATCCAAATCTTAGGAATGGAATTTTTTCGTCTCTGGCTATATATTTGCCATATGTGTTTCCAATTATTAAATCTACAGGTTCTTGTTTAATCCATTGATGTAACAAAAACATATCTGCATTGGCACCATTCTTATATTTAGCTTCAGGTAAATTGGCAAGTAATTTTTCCATTCTGCTAGAGAAATCATTGCCAGGAGTACCGCTTACAATGTAAACCGGTTTCATATCTAAATCGAGGAGGAATTCTGTCATTGGGATTAATTGATCTGGATCACCAAATAACGCAACTCTTTTACCATAGAGGTATTGGTGCATGTCTGATATTACATCAATTAATCTACCTCTGTCATCGTTTACGCTTTCTGGAACAGATGCGGTTCCAAACTTAGATAGTAATTTAATAAACCTGTCTGTTGCACGCAGTCCAATTGGCAAATCACCTACTTCAAATCGCACTTTACATTTATTATCAAGCGCAACTGCTGCATCGGTTGTTGCCCAATGGCCTAATCCAATGGTAAATTTGCTATCACCTGTGCTTAACATTTCAGGAATGGTAGTACCTCCTTTTGGATACATAACAAATTTTCCGGTCATGGGGTTATCCAAAACATCTGAAGTGTCAGGAAACATTACGAATTTTATACCCATTGAAGAAACAATCCTTTTTATTTCCCGCATATCTGAAGGTTCAATCCATCCGCTGATGATATTGATTTGATTCAATTTTTTACCGGTTGAAACAGGAAAGTACGATGCAAATCCTTTTACCATGTTTGCATATCCAGTAACATGCGATCCCACGTAGCTTGGAGTACTTGCATGCATTACATATTTTCCTTTAGGAACCTTATCTTCATCTCTTGCTTTTTGCAAAATCTGGTTTACATCATCTCCAATTGTTTCGGATAAACAGGTGGTATGCACTGCAATAATATCTGGTTCATAGATTGCAAAAATTGTTTCTACCGCTTGCACTAAGTTAGCCTGTCCTCCAAACACTGCCGATCCTTCTGTAAAAGAACTGGTAGCTGCCATTACAGGCTCTTTATAATGACGGGTAAGGGCTGTGCGGTGATAAGAACAGCAACCTTGCGATCCATGACTATGCGGCAAGCATCCATGAAAACCTAATGCCGCATACATTGCACCAACTGGCTGACAGGTTTTTGCGGGGTTTACCGTTAACGCTGTCCGATCTTTAATTTCACTTGTTGTATGTCTGAGTAACATTTTTTATTCCTCCTAATTTTAATTAATACTCGGCATATGCCACACTTCCTACTAATTCAGGCTCGTTTTCCCACGGAGCTTTGATCATCTTCCAAACTTTTGAGTTTAGCTGCATGTCAATATCTTTGTAAAAATTGATGGCTCCTTTGAATCCAGCATAAGGTCCTCCATAATCATAGCTGTGAAGCTGCTTGAGAGGTATTCCGTGCTTTTGAACAACATATTTTTCTTTAATCCCAGCACAAAAAATGTCTGGTTTATAATACTCAATAAGTTTTTCTGTTTCCCAATGACTTATGTCATCAATTACCAATGAGCCTTTTTTCATTTCTGGCATCATACCATCATAATCGCTGAATCTATAGCCGCTTTCTGATAATTTAGTTTTCTTTGCTACTAAATCAGCACGGTATTTTTCATCTTCTTTTTGTACTTCTAATTCTTCAATGTTTCTGCTATCTGCATCCACTTTAATTCCGGGAAGTACATGACGACCTTCGTAGTCATCTCTATGTGCAAATTCATAACCCGCAGATACTGTAGACATGCCAATTTCATTGAATAATTCTTGATAATGATGTGCCCTTGATCCACCTACAAACATCATAGCTATTTTTCCTTCGCTGCGTTTTTTAACCACATCTTTTATGGCATTAACTTCAGGCATTTCTTTAGCTATTACTGCTTCAACTTTTGCAGTTAGTTCAGTATCTCCAAAGTAATCAGCAATTTTTCTAAGCGATTTTGCTGTTGCTTCCGCTCCAATAAAGTTTACTTTGATCCAGGGTACTCCATATTTTTTTTCAAGCATTTCTGCAATGTAATTTATAGAGCGGTGGCACATAACTGCACTTAAATCTGCAGTATGGGCATTGGTAAATTGATCAATAGAAGAGTTGCCGCTAAAGGTAGAGACTAAGCTAATACCTACTTCATCAAATATTCTTTCTAATTCAAATGCATCACCTCCAATATTGTATTCACCCAATAGATTAATACGGAATTTGCCACCTTTTACTTCATCATCTAGTCCAACCAAATGTTTGAAAATTTGATTATTGGCAATATGATGACCGGCTGATTGACTTACACCTTTGTAGCCTTCGCAACTGAATCCGAAAATCTTGATGCCTAATTCTTCTTGCATTTCTTTTGATACAGCATGAACATCATCACCAATCAATCCAACAGGACAAGTGGAGAAAACACCAATGGCTTTTGGTTTGAATATGGCGTAAGCTTCACGTATAGCTTCTTTAAGTTTTAGTTCCCCTCCAAATACAATGTTTGAATCTTGCATATCGGTACTAAAACAATAGGTCATAAAATTTTCTGATTGCTCTGTAGGTGGCTTGGTTTGATTCCTGCGGGTTAGCCATGCATAAAAGCTACATCCAATTGGGCCATGTACTAAATTTATGATGTCACGAGTTGGCCCTAAAACCACACCTTTACAGCCTGCGTAAGTACAACCTCTTTGAGTTATAATGCCTGGTATAGTACGAACGTTGGCCTGAATTTCTTGTCCTGCCTCTGGATCATTTACGACCATTGATTTCGCTCTTTTCTTAGCTACTTTGGCAGGATATTTTTGCAAAATCTCTTGTTTTACATCCTCCGCATCGGGCATGATGTATCTTGATTTTTCTGATTTCATCTTAATTCATTTTAGTTTATACACCTTACTTTCAATCTAGAACTGAATCGCCACTTTCTCCTGTACGAACCCTTATAGCATCCAAACATGGCAGTACAAATATTTTTCCGTCTCCCGGAGTCATCGTTCTATTCGCCTCTATAATGGTACGTACCGCTAAATCTTTTTTGCTTTTCGGAACTACCAGTTGTATCAATCTATGTGGTCTTAACCGAGGCTCAGGACCCAATTGCGCAATAGCTTCTGGTCTGTCTTCCCGCACCCCTTGTAATACCTTCGCATCGTATGTGCCCTTTCCTCTGCCAAATACGTTACCCGAAGCAGTGAATGAGGGTAGACCCGCATCTGATAATGCTAGCTTAGTCTCATTCATTTTGTCTATCCTTATAAATGCCATGATCAGTTTCATATAAACAGTTTTAGATTGTTATAATTCTTTTGTTGCACGGCTGATAGTGTAAGCTTCATCTACTGGAGTGATGAATATTTTTCCATCTCCAAAAGCTCCTTTTTCACCTGTTCTTGCCGATTCAATAATTGTAGTTACCGCAAAATCTTTATCTTCATCTTTTACTACCATAATCAACATCTCTTTTGGCAATTCATCATAAGTAATGTCTCCAATCTTTAATCCTCGCTGCTTTCCTCTTCCTACTACAGGAATTCTTGTTACGGCTACATAACCCGCATCAAATAACGCTTTCATTACTTTGCCTGTTTTTTCTGGTCTAACTATTGCTCTAATCATTAACATATTTCACCTTTTCCTTTCTTTAATATTATTATTTTTCCTTTTCCCTTATACTTTTTCCCTTTTCCCTAGTACCTAGTCCCTAATACCTCGCTACTAGCACCTATATTCGCTTTAGTTCAAAATACCAAATTCCATTAGCAGTTTTTCTAAATCTTCAATTTCTAGTGGGGTAGGAATTACAAACAGTTTATTTTCGTCAATCTTTTTCGCCAAAGCCCTGTATTCATCAGCTTGACCATGTGTTGGCTCATAATCAATCACTGTTTTTCTGTTAATTTCAGCTCTCTGAACCATATTGTCACGAGGAACAAAATGTATCATTTGTGTACCTAATTTTTTCGCAAATTCTGTAATCATTGCAGCTTCATTGTCAACCTTACGACTGTTGCAAATTAATCCACCCAATCTTACACCACCTGCTTCTGCAAATTTTACAATACCTTTACAAATGTTATTTGCGGCATACATCGCCATCATTTCTCCTGAGCAAACTATGTAGATTTCTTGTGCTTTTCCTTCACGCATTGGCATTGCAAATCCACCGCATACTACGTCACCCAATACATCATAAAAAACATAATCCGTTCCAAATCGCGTTACATCATAGGCTCCTAATTGTTCTAATAAGTTAACTGATGTGATAATACCACGTCCCGCACAACCTACTCCAGGTTCTGGTCCGCCTGATTCAACGCAACGGGTTTGTCCATAACCCTCTTTAATTACATCTTCTAATGTTACATCTTCGCCTTCTTCGCGCAAAGTGTCTAAAACTGTCTTCTGTGCTAATCCACCCAGTAATAAACGGGTTGAATCTGCTTTGGGATCACAACCAACAACCAATACTTTCTTGCCCATCTCGGCTAGTCCGGCTACTGTATTTTGTGTTGTAGTTGACTTTCCAATCCCACCTTTACCATAAATCGCAATTTTTCTCATTTTACAAATATTTTTAAATTGTTTGTACTGGATTTCAAATTGCAATAGAAGTGCCATGATTTAGTTTTAAATTGAAACTAAAGTAGGATTGATTTGTAATTGTGTGATTTTCAGGAAATGAGATTTGTAGTTTGTAATCAGTTTAAATAGCCTCTCGGGAGAAAGCGCTTTTTTTTATAACAAAAATGTATAATAAGTTATTTTTAATTACAAAATTGTAGGAAATGAAATGTTAATTTTTATTCAGTTGATGAGACCCATTTTGCTCCGGACGAAATACTCTTTTGATATGCTATACATTGCTCGTGGTGCGCACCTTTTAAATATCCGATACTCATTAAAAATTCATTCATTACTTCAGTGCCAATGAATTTAAAATGTTTTTTAAATAATAGTGTCCATGATTTTAAATCTAATGGATGATGATGGTTTAAAAAAGATTCTAAACTGCCATATTCTGCTATAATCTTAATAGCCTGTTGTGCATTATAAATTATGGCTTCAATTTTTTTTAAACTCCTAATGATTCCTGCATTTTCCATTAATTGCATTTTTTTAGTATCATCGTATAATGCAATTTTTTCAAAATTGAAATGATCGAATGCCTGATTGAAATTACTACGTTTTTGCATGATCAAATTCCACGATAATCCCGCTTGAAAGATTTCTAAACAGAGTCTTTCAAATATAGCGATATCTTCATGCACCGGGAATCCATATTCTTCATCATGATGTTTTTTATGAAGATTATCGCTGGGTAGTTTTTCAGTAAAATGACAATAGGTTGACATATTATATTAAATAGCTATTACTTCAGTAATTTCTGGTACTTCTTTTAATATTGTACTTTCTATCCCACTCTTAAATGTATAAGTGCTAAACGGACAATGACCACAGGCTCCGGTGAATTTTACCATCACCTTATTATCATCTGTAATTTTTTCAATGCTTACATTTCCTCCATCAGCAATCAAAAATGGCCTTACTTTATCTAGGGCAGTATTCACTCTTTCGTATAGGTCTTTATTTGACATCTTATATTATTTAGTTTGAATAATTACTCTTTGTGTGGGCGGCAATAATTCGTTCCGCTCTTTTATAATCGAAACAATGCTTTGGGCTAATTCTTTGTATGCAATACCTACTGGACTTTCAACTTCTAACGCTCCAGGTGTGCCTTCATCACTGTCTTCGCTTAGTCCTTCAAATAGAGGGATTTTTGCCAGAATGGGAAGGCTTAATTTTTCCGATAATTCCTGACAACCCTTTTTTCCAAATAAGAAGTATTTATTTTCTGGCATTTCTTTTGGGGTAAACCATGACATGTTCTCAATAATACCCAAAACGGGAACATTTATTTTTTCCGATTGGAACATTGCTATTCCTTTCATTACATCTAGCAAGGCCACTTGTTGAGGGGTACTTACCACCAATGCTCCCGTTAAGGCAATTTCTTGCACCAGCGTAAGATGTATATCGCCTGTTCCTGGCGGTAAATCAATTAATAAATAATCTAGTTCGCCCCACAAGGTTTGTGTTATAAGTTGTTTTAATGCATTGGTTGCCATTGGTCCTCTCCATACAAGCGCATTGTCTGGTTTTACATAAAATCCGATGGATTGTATTTTAACTCCAAATCTTTCTAATGGAATAATAAAATCCTTCTGTTCAATGCGTGTTGCTTGCGGTTGCATGTTCTGTGATCCAAACATGGTGGGTATGGAGGGTCCGTAACAGTCTGCATCTAGCAATCCTACTTTATAGCCTTGCATAGCAAGCGATACAGCAAGGTTGGTGGAAACAGTCGATTTTCCAACTCCTCCTTTGCCTGAAGATATGGCTATAATATTTTTTATTTCCTTTAAGGAATCGTATTCAGGATTTTGTGGTTTCTTATTGTGATTAGCATATATCAATACTTCACAATCATTACCAAAACTGTCTTTTATGGTCTTTTCGATGGCTTTTTTAATACTGTTGGTAAATGGGTCATTTACCCTTTTAAATAGGAGAGTTATCTCTACCTTATTGCCATCAATCTTAATATCATGCACCAATCCTAATGATATCAAATCTTTTCCCGTTTCAGGATGGTTTACGAAGGATAATAATTCCCTGATTTTAGTTATTTCTATGGCCATTTTTATACTTTAATTTATATGTAACAATAATAAGTCATTTTAGTTGAATCATTTTTTTTGTTTAAAGGTTTTCTGTAGGATACCATAATAAGGCCTTAAAATTCAAAATTTTATCATCTATTACTTCAATCCCTTCGCTTTTAAGTAGTTGCTCCATGGTTTTTTCTCCACCAAAGTGATGTTTGCCACTAAGCATACCATTTCTATTTACCACTCTATGCGCGGGTACAAATTCTTCTTTGGCATGACTGTGATTTAAAGCCCAACCCACCATTCTCGACGATTGCCTACTCCCCAAATGGTCTGCTATGATGCCATATGTTGTTACCCTTCCTTTTGGAATCATTCTGGTTACTTGATATACTTGTTCAAAAAAATCTGTTTTCAATGAATTATTTCTTTTTTAATAATCTTATTCTCTTATTCAGTAGTTTCATTAAATATTTTGTTAATTGTTAATTTGAAGCGTAAATAATTTATAGGTATCCCCTGTTGCAAATATTTATTCTCGTAATAAGTCTTAACCCCCATGGTGTCTCCAGAAAATTCTGATTCATATAAATTTTCAGTTTTTGCCAATGGATCTATTCCGTTGTAATGAACCAAATTTGCTGTGTAATGATACAATTCAGCATTATCTGTTTTTAGATGAACAAGCCCCTGGTCTTGCATGATGTTGCAATATAAATTTAAAAAGCGTGAGGAGGTAAGTCTCTTTAAAAGTCTACTGGTCTGTGGCTGCGGATCTGGAAAGGTAATCCATATTTCAGATATTTCACCGGGTGCAAAAATATTGCATATATGCTCAATGTAACTTCTAATAAATGCAACATTTGCCATTGAACTATCTATAGCTTCTTTTGCCCCAACATACAGTCTGGATCCTTTGATATCTATGCCAATAAAATTTTTTTCAGGATACACTTTTGCTAATGCAACGGTATACTCGCCTTTGCCACATCCTAATTCTAATACAATAGGGTGCGTGTTGCCAAAAAGTATTTGGTTCCATTTTCCTTTGTTTTGATGTTCAGTCTCTTTAATTTCCCGCACATCAGGTTGTATAATATTTGGCATATGTTCAATAGCTGCCCAACGGATCAATTTATTCTTCGCCATTTTTTATTCCTTTATCCCCAATTTTTCTAACTCCTCTTTGCTAATGCTCGGCGGCATTTCGTTACGAATTATTTTTTGCATTACTACGGCGGCTACTTTTTCTGCTTCTGCTTTGTTCAAAAAACCTTTGTTGCCCATTAAACCCGGAATTACAGGCTGCGAAATAATCCTTTTTTCTTCTATGTAAATATCGTAACCGTAACTGCCATCTGCGTTTTGAAAAATACTGAAATGAACTGGTTTAGCTTCTTCATTTTTGTTATCTCTTGTTACGGTATCTTTTTCCAAATAGGAATGAGTATTTTCATTCTCCTTAATATCAATATTCTTGTTCTTGTCTATACTTTTTCCCGAATAATAAATATAAAGAGTAATAAATAGGAATATAAAAACGCCACTCAATATAAGTCTTTTATACATGTTGTTGATGCATATAAATGGATAATAATGTATTGTTAAAACTTCCTTCTTCCTTTGCACTTTCTTTAATCTCTGGGGCATCTACACCGTTTTCAAAAATAAGTTTTCCGGTAAATACCCTTGCTTCATCCCACATGTTTTGCTCAATAAACCATTGAAATAATGAGCTACCTCCTTCAACGATGATTGATATAATTTGATTTTGATAACAATAGTCCATGATGCCCGGAATAAAATTATTGCCTTTTAATGTAACATAGTGTATGTTTTTTTTATTTTCCCTGCTTGCGTGAGTAAATACTACAGTTTGAATACTGTTGTCAAACAAATGCAAATGATCGGGCAAACTTAGTTTTTTGTCAATTACCATGCGGATAGGATTTTTTCCAAACCAGTCGCGAACATTCAATCTCGGATTGTCTTTTAATGCTGTATGAGTCCCCACCAATATTGCCTGTTCCTCTGTACGCCATTTGTGCACAAGTATGCGGGTGCTTTCATCGGTTATCCAAGTAGGTTGCGGTTTGCTTATATTGCTGCGCAATACGTCAATAAACTTATCATGTGTCTGTGCCCATTTTAATATTACATAGGGACGCTGCTGCTTATGAAAAGTAAAAAATCTCTTGTTCAATTCATTACCGGCTTCTTCTAAAATACCAATCTCTACTTGAATACCGGCTTGTTTTAATTTCTCTATGCCTTTACCTGCCACTTTTTCATGCGGATCAATATTGGATATTACAACCTGCTTTATTTTACTCGATATTATCAAATCTACACAGGGTGGGGTTTTTCCGTAATGTGAACAAGGTTCTAAATTAACATAAAGTGTCGAGTCTTTTAATAATTCTTTATTTTCAACTGAGGCAATGGCGTTCACTTCAGCATGCGGGCCACCAAATTCGAAATGATAACCTTCCCCAATAATATGATGGTCGTGAACAATAACACAGCCAACCATCGGATTTGGCGAGGTAAGTCCCAAGCCATTATAAGCCAGGTCGATACACCTTTGCATATATTTACTGTGTTCCTTTTCCATCTGCCTTGTAATTTGCATGCAATTTATAAAAAAAATAGCCTACTTGAATTGTTTTTTCTTTATTTTGCAAAAAAAAATTGATATGGAGATTTCACTTCCTGCCTTAACGACGGATTTTTATAATGGTCTTTCAGGTATTTATACTCCGCAGGAAGCATCACATTTACTATTTCGAATTCTGGTTCATACTACTCAAAAGCCTCTGCCGCTTTTAAGAGCTGAAAAATCGATCTTTCTAAAAAATGAAGATCATGATTTTATTTATGATGCTTTAAGCAAATTGATTAGGCACATGCCCATTCAATATATCTTGGGATATGAAGATTTTTATGGTCGCCGCTTTCATTTAAACAATGAAACACTTATTCCCCGCACCGAAACAGAGGAATTGTGCCAATGGATAATTGAAGAAATTGGCGACCGTAAATGCTCGTTACTTGATTTAGGAACTGGTTCAGGCTGTATAGCCATTAGCCTGGCAAAAGAATTGCCTAATTGCCAAGTTGCTGCTTGCGATATCTCACTTGCTGCTTTGTCTGTGGCAAAGCAGAATGCACTGCAATGGGAGGCTAAGGTGCAGTTTTTTTCTATGGATATATTGCAAATAGAGAATTTTAATACTTCAGCTTATGATGTGTTGGTCAGCAATCCGCCTTACGTATGCCAATCTGAAAAAAGCAAAATGAATCAGAATGTTTTGCTTTACGAACCCCATACCGCATTGTTTGTTGATGATCATCATGCCTTGATTTTTTATGAAGCCATTATCGCATTGGCAAAAAAACAGAAGAGGCCTTGTACTGTGTATTTTGAATGTAACGAAGCAAAGGAGGATGAGATGCAAGTATTGTTTGAGAATACCGGAGCTTTCGAAATGGAGCTCAAAAAAGATATATTTGGAAAATTTAGATTTGCCAAGGCCGTTTACCCTAATAATGCTTAAATGAAATTGAACCAGCCTCTGGATGAGAAAGCAGCATTAAATAAGCTGGCTGCTATGTGTAGCAAGGAAGAGAAATGCATTTATGATGTACGTAAAAAGCTTGTTTTATGGGGGCTAGCAGAAGTTGAGCAAGCACGCATTATAAGTTGGTTGCAGGAGCACTCATTTGTTGATCAATCGCGCTATGCCTTGGGTTATGCACGCGATAAACATAGATTTAATAAATGGGGGCGTCAAAAAATTATGTATATGCTTCGTGGTAAGGGAATTGAAGAGGTAATAATCCGTAAGGCTTTAGAGGAAATACCTCATGAATCGTATTCTCAAAACTTATTGGAATTGCTTATAAAAAAGCGCAAGCAGATTAAAGATGAAAATATATTTCAAATAAAAGCAAAATTGTATACATTTGCTGTATCAAAGGGTTTTGAATCCGATGAGGTGATGCTTGCAATGGAGAAGGTGTTACAAATTAAATGACTTATGTTTAGAGCAATAATTTTATTTTTCCTACTTGTTTTTTCTCAAATGCTAAGGGCTCAGGTTGTGCTGCCCGATACTATGAGTCTAGATGAAGCATTTACTTATTATAGAGAATTGACTGAAAAAAATCCCCGTGCCGCCTATGCTAATTTGGGACTGGCCGAATGTTATTTTGCTGCAGGGGACTATGCTAAATCGCAGAAGATAAGCAGTCGGTTTATGAACAGCGATAATGTATTGCAACAAGATTTTCATTTACTCTATGCACAATCTCTCGATGCCAGAGAATTTCCTGAAAAAGCTTTGAAGCACTTAAAAAAATACAATGCGCAATTTCCTGACGATTATCGTTTTTATTATTTAAGAGCATGGAGTGCTTATAAGATTCAGAATTTCGACGAACTTAAGCGTTCCTCTCTACAATATATTACTTTAAACAGAAATTTTGTAGCGGGGAATCTTTTGCAGAGCATGTATTTATACGAAAGCAATAACGATCCATATGCTGCGGTATATGCCGTTTACGCATTGTTTTTGAGCAGTTCTTCGCCCTCAGCCAATTCTTATTATCGGTATCTTTCTTCTTTAATCCAGGGCAATCATCTTGATATTGCGATCCCCATTAAGGATCAGCGATATAAACTACTTAATGTTGATGAAACCATCATGTATTATGTAAAGCGGAATGCCAACCAGTCGCACAAATTATCGCCATCGGTATTTGTGCTTACCTTATCGGCTTATTTACAAAAAACCTTTGCGGGAGAAAAAATCCCCGATGTGTTGGATGTATTCTATGGTAAGTTTTTTCGATCCATGATGGAGCAAGGCCATTTAGAAGCATTTTGTTGGTACCTAGCCCGAGCAGCAGGAGGTCGTGAACCTATAGACTGGATGGTTAAAAATCCCCAAAAACTTAGCGCTTTTTCAGATTTTTTGGAAAAAGCGGATTGGTAGGGTTTATTGCTATGCTGCAGTTATACTTACGTTATTTCAATTCCTCTTCTTCTGAAAAAACATTCTTACCAGCTGTGCGCATTCAAATTCATAAATACCCCCTGTTACCGATGTTTTGGGGTGCAAGATGCGGTTTCCAATATTGCTGTAGCCCCGTTTGGGATCGGTGGCGCCAAATACAATGCGTGGAATCTGAGTCCAAAACGATGCTCCGGCACACATAATACAGGGTTCTAACGTTACATATAGAGTGCAACCTGTAAGATATTTTCCGCCCATGGCAGCTGAGGCTGCGGTATAGGCTTGCATTTCTGCATGTGCTGTAACATCATTTAGCGATTCAGTTAAGTTATGCGCCTTGGCAATTATCATATTGTCGCATACAATCACGGCACCAATTGGCACTTCATCTTTTTCAAATGCTTTGCGCGCTTCCTTTATCGCTTCTAGCATGAAATATTCGTCGCTAAATATCATCGTTTTTTTTCCAAATGTATGAATCCTTTTCTTTTTTAATACAAAATTCTTAGTATTTTTGACAGTCAAATATAATTCTTCGTTTATGTACAGATCTCATACTTGTGGCGAGCTTCGCCTTTCAGATACCGGAAAATCAATTAGTCTTTGTGGATGGGTTCAACGCTCCCGCGATCTGGGAGGAATGACTTTTGTTGACCTCCGTGACCGATATGGCATTACACAGCTAGCGTTTAATTTGGAAACGAATGAGTCTCTTTGTCTTGCTGCCCGCAAACTTGGTCGTGAGTTTGTTATTCAGGTAACTGGTACAGTCATAGAGCGGAGTAGTAAAAATAATAAAATACCTACCGGTGAAATTGAAATCGTAGTAGAAAACTTAAACGTACTCAATCAGTCTGAAACACCACCTTTTACCATTGAGGATGAATCGGATGGTGGCGATGAGTTGCGCATGAAATATCGTTATCTCGATTTGCGCCGCAATCCATTGCGTCAAAATATAGAATTACGCCATCGCCTGGCTCAGGAAACACGCAGGTACTTAGATTCGCAAAGGTTTTTAGAAGTAGAAACACCGGTTCTTATCAAATCAACCCCCGAAGGAGCCCGCGATTTTGTCGTGCCTTCCCGCATTCATCAGGGGCAGTTTTATGCACTTCCTCAAAGCCCGCAAACATTTAAACAAATTCTGATGGTGGCTGGTTACGATCGCTATTTTCAAATTGTAAAGTGTTTTAGAGATGAAGATTTGCGTGCCGATCGCCAACCCGAGTTTACCCAAATAGATTGCGAAATGGCGTTTGTAGATACCGATGATATTCTGGAAACTTTTGGAGGTTTAGCAAAGCATCTTTTTAAATTTGTTAAAAATATAGAGTTTGCTGCCATACCCCGCATGACCTACGATGAGGCTATGAAAGATTATGGATGCGATAAGCCCGATCTTCGTTTCGATATGAAAATTCATGAACTAACATCCATTGCTAAAGGAAAAGGATTTGTTGTTTTTGATAATGCCGCATATATCGGTGCTATTTGTGCAACTGGCTGTGCGGGATATTCTCGTAAGGAAGTAGATGCACTGACCGATTTTGTTAAAAAACCTCAGATTGGTGCAGGTGGATTAATATATGTTAGATGCGAAGC
>JAIFLP010000045.1 GCA_020049015.1 Bacteroidota bacterium
TTTTGGTAGAGGGAATTTGGTTTCATTAAACGCACTCTTTAATTTAAACGAAACAAATGTGATGCTAGGTTGCTAAGTTGCTGGGTTGCTAAGTTGCTGGGTTGCTATGGGAGGTTATCCGGTGGCTGAGCGGAGTCGAAGCCATAAATGCAAAAAACATTCGCATAACATGGCTATGTAGTGAATTATTCGTAACTTTGTTACATATATGAGCAACGTTATAGCCAAAAGTAGGAAGAACTTACACAATAACAACATACCGACCAAAATTTAAACATTAAAAGAGACAAAAATTATTGAGGATTGGGAATAAAGAAAATGCTTTAAATATAACTTTAAATTTGTAAATTTGCTTTGTGGAAGAACAAGGGTATATAGAGGTTAAAATTGATGGTAAGATTGGCAATAAACCACTAAAACCCATTGATATTGACATTGCTGAGATAAAAGATATCATCAGCGATGTGGAAACTTTCTTATACCCAACAAGAGGTGAAAAAGCCGAACGTCCGCATATATCCTACAAAATCGAAGAGGGTTCCGCACGTAATTTATTTTATCTACCTATTTCAGGCGTTCTGTTATTTAATGGTTTAAGCACCGAAATAAAAACCAGAGGAAATATTGACTTTCTGGATAATAAAAGAGCAGAAATTATTGATAAATTTCAACGAAGAGCAGCAGAGAAAAATTTTGAAATCTCTTTTTTTAGCTCATCTGCAAAAGAACCAATCTTAAAAATAAATAAGGACACATCGTACTTCAAAATTGCCGCTACTTATATTGAAACAGAGTTTGTTTTATATGGAAAAATAAATGAAGAAGGAGGAAACAATCCTAATTTTCATCTATTGACAAAGGAGTATGGGAAATTAATTGTTAGTGCTTCAGAGCAACAGCTTCTGGAAGGCGAAAAACGATTATTCAAAGTTTATGGAGTGAGAGTCAAAGGCAAACAAAACCTTGCTGACGGAAAACCATATGACCTAAAATTAATTGATTACATAACGTACAATCCAAACTATGACGAGCACAAATTGGATTTGCTAATCGAAAGAGCATCTATAAAGTGGAATGCAATACCTAATGTAGATAACTGGCTCCAACAAATTAGAGGAGATGCAAATGGATAGCATTTTACTCGACACATCTTTTTGCATACGCCTGCTCAAAAGCAATGATGATTTACATCAAAATGCAAAAGACTATTTTAAATATTTCTTGGAAAAGAAAACTGAGATTTTCCTTTCATCGATAGTTGTCGCTGAATACTTCGTAAAAGATGACCCTGCTAATCTGCCTTTGGAGTTTGTAAAAATTATACCTTTTGACTTTTTTGATGGCAAAACAGCTGGTGAATTTCATTCTATATTGCTAAATCACAAAGAACAGGTTGCAAGCATTGAAAGGAATGTGATTAAGGATGATTGCAAATTGATGGCACAGTTGTTCAATAGAAATATTCAAGGCTATATTACTAAGGTGACACTCTATGACAGAGAAACTCAATATTGACATGATTTGCAAGGATAATGAACAGGAACTACTGGCTATAACAGCAAAATATAAACCACAAAAATATCAAAGAACTTCTGCCCAATTACTGGACTCAAACAGTGTAAAAATAGCACCTTATACTTTGCCAATCAAGATGTAGTTTACCGTTGGCTTACGGATTACGAAGAATGGAATTAACCTGATTGTATTGATTCTAATAGTATGCAAAATTAAAAGATTACAAATTTGAAGTTAATGACTTTTATTCATATTTTTGAATGAAAAACATGGGATAATATAAAATCAAATTAGTTATGCAAAATTTAAGTACATCAGATAATATTGCTAACTATGTAGACGAAAATTAATAACCTTTTAATACAAAAAATTATGAAATATTTTTCACAAATGAAGTCTACAAAACTACTTTTTATATGTAGCATAGCTGTTTCGCTATTAATATTCGGTTCATCTTGTTCAAAAGAAGATATGGACAAGAACAATGTTACCCTCGGAAGTGTCACGACTGCTGACGTAACAGATATTACTTCCACAAGTGCATATTGCAGAGGCACTATAACAAACTTTGGAGGTTCTAGTAGTTATACATCAGGCATTTGCTGGAGCCCAATAATGGGAGCTGCAAGCATTTCGGACAATCATACAACAACCACTAATGAATCAACTTTTGACGCTGTTATGACTGGGCTAACTGCAAACACCACCTATTATGTAAAAGCATATTTCACTAATGAAGCCGGAGCAGTGTATGGTAATGAAAAAACATTTACAACAATTGCTTTAGACACTAATGTTATAGACACTACTACTATAGACAAAAATCTTGTTCGTACTTGGAAAATTACTACAAACGGATTCAACGCCCCCTGGGGCATTGCAATTGATAAAGATGGCAATGTATATACTTCGGAATTGTTTGGTCTCAAGATTAGTAAATTTACATATGATGGAACATTAATAACTAACTGGGGAGTTCCAGGGATTGATAATGGGCAGTTTAATCATCTCAAACAGATAGCTGTAGATATCAATAATAACGTTTATGCATGTGATGTTCATAATCAAAGAGTACAAAAATTTACTTCCTCAGGCAATTACATTACCCAATGGGGTAACCCGGTAGCTGTTATCGGGGAAGGAGCATGGGGAGCAGGAACTATTGCCGTTGACAATGCAAATGGTTGGGTTTATACAGTTGACCAATTCAATAGAGTGCAAAAATTCGATACGTCAGGTAATTATATAACTCAATGGGGTGGAACAGGAAGCGAAAACGGACAACTAATTTTAGGCAACCAAGCTAATCCAACCGATCAAGGTCCAGAAGGTCAGATGGCTATTGATGCAGCGGGTAATGTATATGTAGTGGATAACATGAATTTCAGAGTGCAAAAATTCACATCTACCGGCACCTATTTAACAAAATGGGGCAGTCAGGGAAACGGAGAAGGGCAGTTTAATTACCCTCAAGGAATCGCCATTGATAATGTAAACGGCGTCATTTATGTATCGGATAACAGTTCGAATTACAACGCTAGCAATAATATTGCACGGATAACTAAATTTGATTTATCGGGTAATTTAATTAAACAATTGAGATATGTAAATCATCAATCTTTTGGTACTCTTGCTGTTAGCAGTGAAGGAAACGTTTTGGTAATTGCAGGCGGAAGCGTGATAGAATATAATTTACGATAAAAGTATAAATAATAGGCATCTTGACAACGTCTTAAAATCGTGAAAGAATAATACCGCAAAACGTTGTGTGTAATGCTTGAGAAATGCTCCCAGCTTGAAAATCTTCTAAAAAATGATTATATTAGTTTAAACAAATAATATATAAAAACTATAAGTATTTCAATATCTGAATTAGAGTATAATCAATTTGGAATCAACAATAATAAATTGTCATTTTCTGAGTTTGTTGATATTGTAAGTAAAGAAATTTCTAAGCAAGCACTCAATAAATGTGTTCGACTTGCGGAGAAACAAGATAAAAATAAATATGCGACAAGATAATTTTAGATTAATTATGTTATCAATTTTGCTGTGTTTATTATTTTTGTAAAAGAATTAAAAAAATGTTGATTTATGGCTCCATCTGAATTCGCTGAGCAAAGATTAAATGACTAATTTTAATTTTTAATAAATATATCATATTTTTAAACTAATAGTGTTTAGAAGCATCCCATTTATTCCAACTCCATGCAAATAGCAAGTGAAAAAAGTCTCTCCTAATTTCTTCAGAGAGACCTATAATTAATTAAAAAATGATAACAAACAATGGAAAAATTAATTCTATTGCGTAACTCATTTCATTCAAAATAACAAGCATTTATCCTTAATAATATTCGCATACCAATAACCTGATTCTTTAATAATTCTGTTATTATTGGCATAATCGCGATACACCAAGCCCATTCTGCTCCATGTTCCCCATTCAAAATTATCGATAAATGACCAGTGTAAATAAGCCGACATATTAACCCCTTGTTGAATGGCATCGTAAACAGCCTTGATATGCTGATAGGTGTATTCTTTTCTAATCACATCCTGAATTTTATTATTGCGGTCAACAAAATCAGTATCGGCTCCATTATAACCATTTTCAGTAATCATCATTTCGGGTTTATTATATCTATCACTTATGAATAGAAGCATGCGGGTTAATTCATCTGCTTTCCACATATTACTCCCCAAGTCGGAACGTTCATTAAGAAACCTTACTCCATAAGGCCAATAATTATCATCTTCGTGTTTTACTACATTGGGACCATAAAAATTCAAGCCTAAAAAGTCAATGGGCGATTGGATGAGAGACATATCACCTGGCTTTATTTCAGGCATAGGGATACCAGCATCGGCATACTTTTTCCACACATCCTCAGGATAAGCTCCTTTATAAATAGGATCGGAAAACCATTCAATATGAGAACGGCGTATCAAATTGGCTGCTTTAATATCATTTTCATTTTTTTCATCGGAAGGTAAATTCCAAGAGGTACTTAGCGTAATTCCCATTTTACCTTTAGAACCTGAAGCCCTGTAGGCCTGAACAGCCTTACCATGAGCCAATAATGCATTATGAGTGGTAAGCAATGCAGTTGGTAGGTCTTTCAAACCTGGCGCTTGTTTTCCATAAGTATGACCCGCAATAGTAAATACCCATGGCTCATTATGGGTAGTCCAAATAGGTACCCTGTCTCCTAAAGCCTTGAACATGATATTTGCATAATCGGCAAACCAATCTACAATATCCCTATTGGCCCAACCACCTAAATCTTGTAATTTCTGAGGTGTGTCCCAATGGAAAAGGGTGATGGCAGGTTTAATTCCATTATTTAGTAATTCATCCGTTAGTTTTTTATAAAAATCCAATCCCTTCTGGTTAATTTTTCCTTTACCGTCAGGCATTACACGAGGCCAAGAAATTGAAAAGCGATAACAGTCAAGATTCAATTGCTTCATGATGGCAACATCTTCTTTCCAACGATTATAGTGATCACAAGCAACATCGGCATTATATTTAGTATTGCCTTGCATATGCGTCCACCGATCCCAAATAGATTCGCCTTTTCCATCTACATTCCAGGCCCCTTCTATCTGATACGCTGCCGTACCAGCTCCAAAAATAAACGACTTGGGGAAAATAAACTTTTCCTGTGATGCTTCTTTTTCTTCAGCAGATGATTTTTGAGAGAAGACAGTGCTTGCTATGCCCGCACCGGCAGAAACAGCAACTGCCTTCTTCATAAAGTTACGACGCGACACTTTTTCCATTTTTTAGTTTTTTTAGTTTCTATCTTCAAAAATATAATTTCTCCGGCACTAAAAAAACATAAAATGGAAATTATTGCAATAAAGGCTCTGCAGCGGCCTTTTCTTTCTCTTTAAGATTCATAAAGTCGCTCACCTCAATTTCTGTAAAAAATCTTTTGACTCCTTCCTTGTCGGTATAATTCCGAGTAGAAATTTTGCCGCTCACTGCAACCTGATCTCCTTTATGAAGATTCTTTGATGCTGATTCAGCCATTTTCCCCCAAATTACCAAATTGTGCCATGTAGTATGATTAACCCATTCGCCTGACTCGCTTTTGTAGCTATCATGGGTGGCCAACGATAAGCGCGTACACATTTTACCATTTCCAAATTTTTTAAGCTCAGGCTCAATTCCTAAATGGCCAATTAAACTGACCGAGTTTGCTAATTTACTGCTCATAATGTAAGGTTTTAATTTATTGTTTAAATACGTCGACAAAAAAAGCATAGAAAAAGAAGAAAAAATGTCGATATACGTTTATATACGAATAAATACGATTAATACTAGGAACCCAGCAACATAGCAACTTAGCAACCCAGCAACATAGCAACCTATTTATAATTCTATAAGCGTTGTAAATCATTCACCCAAAAGAGCCATTTGCTTTATTTCAAATGTTGCAGGTGGCGGAAATCCTCAGGTTCCCGTTGACGAAGCGCTAAAAGTACCCGGGATATTTATTATGGGGCAGTTTGATGCTTTGGTTGGTGATCGCGGCATAAAAAGAGTTGATGAGTTAATTGTACATGCCAGATCAAAAGGAGGTTTATTGGCAAAGGCTATTGAAATGAAGGGCCATGAAGATGGTTATTCATTTGATGTATACATGAAATTTGTTGAGCAATCAATTGCAGCCAGATATCCTGCCCAATTAAATCCACTGAAAGGACAGGTAAAACTTACTGAATTAAAAGAAGAAAATGGATGGCTCGCTGATAATGAAAGTTGGACAAGTGGATTTACCCACATAGCGCCTTATCAGGAATATCAAAAAGATAAAAAAACTGCTAGTTGGCTCTTAAATAAAGATATGGCTTTTGTTTACAGAAGTATGGCTACCCATTTCAATCCCTTACAAATAAAGATTAAAGAATTTGACAGAACATTTAATCCAAATGTTGATCCCCGCACCATCAGAACCTGACATATTAACCCGCATAGCCATTGCACCGGGCTATAACGATCGTGATGAAGGAGAACACTTTCCTCCGGGAGTTTCCGCAAGTGGAGGAAGTGCTAATTCGCATAATCAACTCAAATGGATTAAAAGAGGCAATCCTTGGAATACCAATGTTGCACCATACCATTGGGGCGAATTAATCCTTTATGAAGGTATAAACCATTAAAACCCTTAGCTAAATTTCAACAGATTTATGATGATTATTTCTTCATGGATTTGTTGAAATTTTAAACCATGAATTATCAAAATAAAAAAAGTATGGCAATAAATACCTACACATTGCCGCATAATATAACTAGAGTAGTATTACCATCATTAGTCATAAAACAAAATCGCATTTATTATGTTAACATAGTATGAATAAATTATTAAGAAATCAATAATTTACGCCTGAATTCCAATATCTTACATTTTTATAATTACCTTTAACCAAAATTTATAAGGGGATTTTAAGATTGAGGTGTTATAAGATTAGTCAACAAAAAAGCGACGTTGGTCAAATGAATTGAAGGCTTCGTCAAATTTTTGCTACAATATGTTTTATAAAGGATTATTTTTGCACTGTTTAGAGATGAATAAAAGATGAAACGATTAATGATTACAATTTCAGTTATGTTATTAGCTACGGTATGTTTAAATGCACAAAACTTGGCGAGTAACGATAAAAATTCAAGATATTTTACCGACGATAAGAATGGTTTTTGGGTTGGTGATCGTGGTGTAATACTTCGCACCAATGATGGTGGTTCTAACTGGGAAGTTACCACAACCAATGTTTCCAACGATCTTTCAGCGGTTCATTTTCCTACAACAAATACTGGATATGCAGTAGGTGAATTTGGAATGATATTAAAAACTGCCGATGCCGGTGCTAATTGGAAAACGCTGATAAATGAAATGACGCTTGATTTATATTCCGTGCATTTTATTGACGAAAGAATAGGATATGCCGCAGGAGATTATGGAACCTTGCTTAAAACATCAGATGGAGGCATGCACTGGGCAAAACTTAATAGCCGTACAACAAAAAAAATAAACCAAATATTTTTTCTGGATGAAAAAACCGGCTACCTAATTGGTGAAGCAGGTAGACTCATGTTAACCAAAAATGGAGGTAAGTCATGGGTCAGAATCAATGCCCATACTACTGAAGAAATTGTTTCTATATATTTCTCCGACGCTAAGAATGGTTATGTAGTTACCGCCAGTGGAAACTCCATTAGAACAAGCGATGGTGGTAAAAACTGGTCGAAGGTATTGAAAATGTACTCGTATTAAGAGTTTTCTTCCTCTTGAATACAAACATCTTCATAATTTTTCACAGCCCTCATAATAATCAAGTATGATATGATGATCATTGCCGGCCAGCTTAAATAATTCAATATTGCTGTTATATACATATCTTTATTAATAAACGTGTGTATCTTCGTTAAATTCTTCGCTACTAAGCTTTTTATTATTAATAGCCCTCCAAGCATAAACTATATAGGCTATAACAAATGGAACCAGTAAGCTTACATATGACATGGTTCTTAAAGTGTATTCACTAGAAGAGCTATTGGCTAAACACAATGAGCTTTGTGGATCTACAAGGGAAAAATAATAAGCAGTATTGTTAAATCCTAATACAATAAACAATGAAAAAACAGTAAGAATTACTCCTAGTCCAGACCACCAAATACCCTTTGAAGATTTTGAAAATATACCGAAATACATTCCAATAAGAACCAATACAACACCTACTAAAAATAAAACAAGAATCAATGGCATGGACACTATATTATTAAAATATATGAATTCCTTAGAAATAAATTGAGAACCATCAAAATAATAGCCTGGTGCGGTAAAAACAACTGCAACAAATGGCAGGAAAAATAACAGAAACAATATGGCATCAACCTTAAGGTGTACTCTTGAACGCATCAATAAAATATCATGATCAATATTATTCTGAATATATAAATGCCCCAAAGTTCTCGCTAAAAATAAAACAGCAAAACCAAGTAATAAATTTTTATAGTTGAGTAAAGCTTCCAGTCCATGCAAATTATTAGTCCAATAGGATATTGCCAGATTATCTGGATTAATAATATTGTATTTTTCAACCATAAAATTACCTCCAGTAAAAAGGGTGGCAACAATTACACCTAAAAGGAAGGGAGCCAAACTACCGTTGATGAAAAGGAATGTATTAAAAGTTTTTGTGCCTAAAAAATTATTGGGTCGGGTGCGAAATTCAAACGATACCGCTTGAATAACAAAACAGAATAACAAAGCCATCCAAGCCCAATAAGCGCCGCCAAAGCTGGTGCTATAGAATAAAGGGAAAGAAGCGAAAAATGCCCCTCCAAAAACCACCAAGGTAGTAAAAGTGAATTCCCATTTTCGGCCCATGGAGTTAACAATCAATCGTTGTTCCTCCTCATCTTTAGCCAATGTAAAAATCATTGATTGCCCACCCTGAACAAATAATAAAAAAACCAGTAATGCTGCTAACAGCGAGTTAATAATCCACCAGTAATGCTGAAAAAACTCAAATGAAAATAATTCCATAATCAATGTCCTCCTTCTTTTGGGCCTATTTTAATTTGTCGGATCAAAATTTTGATTTCGGCAATTAAAAGGGCTGTAAATAAAATAGCAAATAAAAAGAAAGTAATCTGTACCGAAGTTGTACTTAAACGCGATACGGCAGCCATTGTGGGCATATAATCCTGTATTACCCAGGGCTGCCTGCCTACTTCGGCAAGTATCCAACCTGCCTGACTAGCAATATAAGGCAATGGTATTGCCCACAATGCCACACGCAAAAACCAGCGCGATTTATCAAGTGTATCTTTATAAAGTAACACCAATGCCACTACAAAAAATGCAATAAAATAAAAGCCAAGAAATACCATTATATGAAAACTATAAAATGAGGTAGGCACATTAGGTATAACCATTTCGGGCTTATTAAAATAACTGTATCCAAAATAGCAAAAATAGTTTTTCTGGAAATGCTCTGATAAAAATACCGTTTTGATGCTATCGTAATGAGCCGTATTGCCGCTTTCTTTGGCTTCTTTAAACTCTTTTAATGTTTCCCTGGCTAAATTTCCCCTAACTATTTTTTCGCTGGTTGACATCACCCTATATTTTTCATTTCCATATACCAAATCATTAATACCAGGTACAAAGGCTTTGGCATCTTGAAAAGCAAGAATGGAAAGCATACTGGGTATTTCCAATTTCATCAAAAAATCATGATGCTGCTTACCTTCCTCAATTTTTTTGGATCCAAGTATTCCAAATGCAACAAGCGGAGCATTAGTTCTACCTTCATATAACCCCTCCATAGCCGCAAATTTCATGGGCTGCTTTTCTGCAACATAGCGGGCTGAACTATCACCTGTAAAAGCAAGATATAATGATGAAATGAGCCCAAAAATTGATGCCACAAGTATACTTTTCAAAGCAAAACTTCTTTCTCTCTTCTTCAACAAAAACCAGGCGCTTACTCCTACTACAAAAATTGAAGCGAGCGTAAAACCACTGGTAATGGTATGTAAGAATTTATGAACAGCAACAGGAGAAAACAACACTTCCCAAAAATTATGCATTTCATTTCTAACAGTATCCGGATTAAAATACATCCCTGCCGGAAACTGCATCCAGCCATTGGCAACAAGAATCCATAATGCAGAAATATTTGCACCAAAGGCAACCAACCAGGTAGAAACCAAATGGAATCGTTTACTTACCTTATTCCATCCAAAAAACATCACTGCAATAAACGTAGATTCTAAAAAGAAAGCCATTATACCTTCTATAGCCAAAGGTGTTCCAAATATATCGCCCACAAACCATGAATAATTTGACCAATTGGTACCGAATTCAAACTCGAGGATAATACCCGTAGCCACTCCTATGGCAAAATTAATCCCGAATATAGTCATCCAAAACTTGGTTATTTTTTTCCATTCGGGATTCCCGGTTTTAACATATATGCTTTCCATAAAGGCCAAAATAAAAGCTAGACCCAAAGTAAGCGGCACAAAAAACCAGTGATATATTGCAGTAAGAGCAAATTGAGCTCTTGACCAATCAACCAAAGAACTGTTTATTTCTTCCATAATTAACGTGATATTAATTCTTCCAACACATGAATACTTTTGTCTTTATCATTATCATAGCGTTCACTCAAAAAACCTTTAAAAAAGAAGACTTTTAATATGGCAAACATGATAAAAACCTTTATAAAAATAATGAGCCAAAGGGTTTTGCCCACGGTCATGCTTCTAAATCCATCTACATAAAAATGAAGCACTTTATGAAACCAAGACTTCTTATTTAAGACCATTCCATCTTTTTTTTTGCAATATACAAATTTCAAATACAAAAGCAAATTAAATTAAAAATTAAAAAAATTTCTTCTTAAACATGCTCATAATGCTTTTGCTGATATCGTCAAATTCCTTGAAAGGATCATGAATAGCAGGATTACCAATACTGCTTTCCTCTACATCAAACATTGATTGCATTGGATATATCAACAAGTAGCCATAATCGCTAAAATATTTATTAAGGTATAAAGGCACCTTTGCCATGGCTGAATGATAAGAGGGCCGCTCTTTTCTGCTAAGGATTATAGTCAAATGGTCATCAGGGCGTATATCACGCAAAATAATTAAAAAATCATCCCAATCAGAAAAAGGTATAAATTCAGAGGGTATCGGATGCTTTTTTTGAAGTAATTTTATGTGGCTCAAAGTATTCTCTGCTCCATAAAAAACCAGAGGCAATCCTATATTTCTTGCTAAATTCCAAATTTTTAATAACCAAAAAGGAAAACCTATCTCCTTTTCGGCCCTATCGGGCACTACAATCAATGCTCTTTTATAAGTAGACAGAGGCTGAGATGCTTTATAAATAAATGTTGTGGTATTGCATGTGTTTAACACCCCTTCGGTGATGTTGCCAAGAAAAGAATCGGATAATTCATACTTACGGTGCAAACCCATAAACAAATCATTTATATTATGCTCACGCACAACACTGGTAATACCGTTTATCAGATTAACATCATATCTCAATAATTTATATAAATTTATATCGCTAGCAGATGCTGCTTTTGCTGCCATTTCTAAAATTTTTTCTCCCTTACTCATCTCTTTATTGGGCGCAGCATTTGAATCAAGAACATGCAATGCATAATATTCATTTACATTTTTTTTCGATCTAAATGCAACACACAAATTAATAAGCTCTTCTGCATATTCCGGAGACCCAATGGGTATTAAAACCCTATCTTGATGGAGTAAAGGTTCTGAATCTATATCACTGGAATTGGACAATGCTATATTTTGAGCGCCCTTTTGAGCAATGATAGACGCAATAGTGCAGGTTACCAATATCATCAAAACAGTTCCGTTTAATACCGAATCATTTAATAAACGTATGGGATTTCCTAAGGCATCATATCCAGTAATAATATTATAACCTAATAATACAGCAGCCAAAGTTGCAGCTGCCTGCGCATTCGATAATCCAAAAATAATCCGTCTTTCGTCAATACTCAATTTAAATGTTTTTTGAGTAAGCCATGCAGCTAAAAATTTTGAAATTATAGCTACAAAAGTCATCACAAAAGCTACCCAAATAGTTGTAATATCAGTAAAGAATGCTTTAAAATCCATAAGCATCCCAACACCTATTAGAAAAATTGGTATGAACAATGCGTTTCCTACAAATTCAATTCGGTTCATTAAGGGTGAGGTCGACGGTATAAGTCGATTAAGAGCCAAACCAGCAAGAAATGCTCCAATTATGGCTTCTATTCCGGCCAATTGCGACAAGAACGCAGCCAAAAAAAGGAGGGCCAGAACAAAAATATACTGAGAAATACTATCGCTGTATCTTTTAAAGAACCAACGAGCTAAAATTGGAAAAACAAATAATACAAAAGATCCAAACAAAAGAATAGAAATCAATAATCGGATCCAAAAAGCATCATTTACCTCTCCCGCCGAAACACCCACAATTACAGCAAGCACCAAAAGTGCTAATGTATCGGTAATAACAGTGCCGCTCACTGCAATACTCACAGCTCTGTTCTTAGCTATACCTAATTTACTGATAATAGGGTATGCTATTAACGTATGTGATGCAAACATACTGGCTAGCAAAATAGATGAAATGAGACTGAATTTTAACAAATAATAACTAGCAAAGTAGCCAATAATCATTGGAATCACAAAGGTGTAAATACCAAATACAATACCCTTAATACTGTTTCTCTTAAAGTCTTGCATATCAATTTCCAATCCGGCCAAAAACATAATATATAATAGACCCACAGTACCAAAAAGAATTATACTACTGTCACGCAACATAAAATTTAATCCGTGAGGACCAATTATAACCCCTGCTATAATAAGTCCTATTAAATGAGGTACTTTAAATTTATTAAAGATAATAGGGGCAAAAAGTATGATGAACAAAATCAGTGAAAATATGAGCACTGGATTTTGTAAAGGAAAACTAAAAGCAAACCAATCGGACAATTTAAACATTTTTCAATATCATAAAGCACAAAGCTAATGAATTTCTATCAATAAATAGGTTGCTTAGTTACTGGGTTGCTAGGGTGCTCAGTTGAAAGGTTCCTTAGTTTGCTCAGTAACAACGCAACTTAGTAACACAGCAACCTAGCAAGTTCATAAAATTCTACATAAAAAACTGTAAGCAACAATTTCCTCACCTCTAACCCCTCTTTTTTGATATATCTATACATACAATTAATTATTTTACAAGTCTAAACCCCTCATTTTATAACATTTTGATTATTTTTTATGCTTTTGCTTGCATTTTTATTACAAAAAACTTGCACCGTATTTTAATTTGTTATACTTTTGTCGATATAAATTATAAATCAATACATCATGGAAAGAAAATCTATCAAAATGTTAGGAGTCGCTTTAATAGCGGCAATGTCATTCGGTAATGTAATGGCACAGGAGGAAGAATCCAAAGTAAGCTTTGTAGCTACAGCTGATTTGGTTAGTAATTATGTATGGCGTGGAACAGCGTCATCAGCCTTTATGAATCCTAATTTTCAGCCAAAAATGGCCATGAAAACAGGAGGATTAGAAATTGGGGTATGGGGATCAACAGATTTCATTGGCGCGTACAAAGAAATTGACCCTTACATTACCTATTCTTATGGTAAGTTTGCTATCAACGTAACCGATTATAACTGGACATTTGGAAACAGTTATTTTGATTATACTGATTCTACAACAAGCCATATTATTGAAGCATCTTTATCGTATGCCGGAACTGAGAGTTTGCCTCTATCTGCCAGCATCAGTACCATGCTTTATGGTGCCGATAAAAAGGCAACTGACTTCACCAAACAGAATTATTCTACCTACATTGAGTTAGGCTATACCTACAAAAACTTTAAAGGTTTATTGGGTATGACACCAGGTGATAGTTATTATGGCGATGGTTATGGTGGTGTAGAAGGTTTTGCCGTTGTAAATATTGGTTTTGTAAGCTATGGCAGTCTTAAATTTTCAGACACGTTTGCCATACCAGTATCTACAGGTGTATATGTAAACCCTCAGTTGGAAACAACTTATATGGCTTTCGGTATAACATTTTAAATTATCACGGTCGTGCCAAAATAACAGCACGACCATATTCAAACAACAATTAATATTCATGTTATGAAAAAAATTGATGCAGTAATAAGAAAAACCAAGTTTGAAGATGTAAAAGAGGCTCTGCATGAAGCTGACATTGACTTCTTCTCATACTGGGATGTTAGGGGGATAGGAACCTCACGACAAGGACGCGTTTACCGTGGTCTTGTGTACGACACCAGTACCATTGAACGCATTCTCATATCCTTCGTAGTAAGGGACGTTAACACCGATAAGGCAGTAAAAGCCATTTTAAAATCGGCTTACACAGGTGAAATAGGTGACGGAAAAGTTTTTGTATCCCCCATCGAAGATTCTTATAGAATCAGAACCGGTGAATCAGGTGATATTACACTTTACCTACAAGAAGAGGAAAAATCTAAAAAATAAATTAGAAAGGAAATTATTATGGAAGATTCATTAACATTAGAACAATTGGCCGGTACGGTTGCTGAATATGCAACCTCCATAGATACCATCTGGGTACTGGTCGCTACTGCACTGGTTTTCTGGATGCAGGCTGGTTTTGCACTCGTTGAAGCAGGTTTTACCCGTCAGAAAAATACAGTAAATATTTTGATGAAGAACTTGCTTGATTTTGCTGTAGGTACAATAGCTTTCTATGTTTTAGGTTTTGGACTTATGTTTGGGGCTGATACATTAGGTGGCTTTATTGGCACACCAGATTTATTCTTTTCAAAAGGATGGTCGGGAGGTATTCCAAGTGAAGCTTTTCTGATTTTCCAAACTGTTTTTGCTGCTACAGCTGCTACCATAGTATCTGGCGCCATGGCGGAAAGAACCAAATTTCACTCTTATTTGGCTTATAGTGCACTGATTACGCTTATTATCTATCCAATTTCAGGTCACTGGATATGGGGCGGTGGATGGTTGGCATCTATGGAAATACCTTTTCATGACTTTGCTGGCTCTACAGCAGTGCATTCGGTAGGCGGATGGATGGCTTTAGTAGGAGCAATAATATTGGGTCCCCGAATTGGTAAGTACAGAAACGGTAAACCACAAGCTATTCCTGGACATAGCCTTACAATAGCAGCCCTTGGAGTATTTATCTTATGGTTAGGTTGGTTCGGATTTAACCCTGGTTCGCAGCTAGCTGCCACAGGTGCGGGAAATGCGAATGCTATTTCACATATTTTTGTAACTACAAATCTCGCTGGTGTTTCAGGTACATTGGCTGCTCTTTTCACTGCATGGATTAAATATGGCAAACCATCAATGAGTTTGACGCTTAACGGCTCATTAGCAGGTTTGGTTGCGGTTACTGCTGGTTGCGATTGGGTAACACCAATGGGTGCTATAGCGATTGGTTCAATTGCAGGTATTGTATTAATATTTAGTCTTGAGTTTATCGAACGTACTCTGAAAATCGATGATCCCGTGGGTGCATCATCTGTTCACGGAGTTATTGGAGCCCTAGGCACCATTTTGGTTGGTTTGTTCTCTGAAAGCACAGGCTTATTTTATGGTCATGGTGCAGGTCAGTTAATCAGTCAGCTTATAGGTGTTGCTGCAGTTGCTGCTTGGGCAATAGGTGGTGGATTCATTATCTTCTACGCTATTAAATTCACCATGGGCTTGCGCGTTGAAAAACGTATTGAAGAAGAGGGCTTAGATGTTTACGAACACGGCGAATCTGCTTACAACTAAGAGTTTTCTCCCTCAAGTATATATGCAAAGGAAAGTCAATCTTTCCAATATCCAACGGGACTGCAGCCAATGCAGTCCCGTTTTTTTATTCAACAAATTAACACAAAATTAACATACGATTTTGAACAATTAAAGCATTTTAAGAGTTTAACATCTTAAATTACTTTATTAAAATTTACAATTATGAAAAAATTATCCCATTTCAAGCTATTAAGCATACTAATTTTTCTATTGCTTGCCAAGGGTATCTTGGCTCAAAGCGACCCCAATTTGCTACTATACTTACCTTTTGATGGTACAACAGCCGACCGCTCATCAAACGGACGTGCGAATACCCCTGTAAATGTTAGTTATGTGAATGACCATGAAAACCGCACAGGATTGGCAGGCAGTTTTATTGCCGCAGGAAACAGAATCGAAACCACTTTTACCCACCCTGCTACACAAGGATTAAGTTTTGGCTTTTGGTTCAAACCCAATGTTAACCTAACTGGTTCAAGCCCCCGTACCATTTTTGCCGAACACTTGGGCTTTTATTTAATGGACTACCAAGCTGGAAAATTGCGCTTTTTTGTTCGCAATCAAACCCCAACAGACATAGAATACAGTATTACCACTAATTTTACTGCTAATACATGGTATCATATTGTATTTACAATCAATTCTCTTACCGAACAAGCATTCTTGTATATCGATAATACGAAAAATACCATTCAAACCGCCTCAACTATTCAAGGAATAAATAATACTAAACTAACCATCGGGGCAGCAAATAACGGAGTTCTTGAAATTGCTGCTGTTTTGGATGAATTACGAATATATTCTAAAGCTTTAACAGATACTGAAGTGGCAAGCTGGTATAATGATGCGGCTACTTCTGACATTGTTATTTCAAATAATAGCATTGATGAAGGTACTTACACCAAACAATTTATTGGAAAAATCTCATCTACAGATTCTGATGCCGGTGATGTGATAAAATATAGCGCCGTTTCTTCAAGCAACATCTTACAACTTTCCAATGATTCATTGTTCGTTACTGGAATACTAGACTACGAGTCTGTAACTTCATACACCATTAGAATAAGAGCAGGGAATCAAATAAATGAAGGTACTGAAAAAGACTTGGTTATAAATGTGACAAATATTGATGAAAAACCTTATTATAAAGGAACTTTCAGTGAATATAATGCCATAACAAACAGAACTTTTCAATTCAAATTAAGTACCGTAGATTTTACCGACCCTGAAGGAACTCCTATTGGGAATTATGCTGCAAAACTAAGCAATGGTGATCCACTGCCTGCATTTATTAGCTTCTCACTTGCCGGTTTAATATTTGATTTAAACCCACAAACATCTGATTCCGGAATTTATAATATAAAACTTTCTTTTTCAGATAATACAGGCAAAGATAGTTCACTAAATATTCTGCTTAATGTTTCTAGTCAATTTCTAATGCCTTTTAACAATTCATTATTAGCGTATTTTAGTTTCGATAGCACATTTACTGAATCAAGCGGAAAGGCTTATACCATAAATCCTATAGCTCCTTTATACAACACCGACCGACATGGAAGAACCCATCGTGCAATTTCTTACAGCGCTGCTGCCAATCGCACCGAAACAACCATTACCCATCCCGCAGGAAATGAATTTAGTTTATCGTTTTTTGTGAAGCCCGATAACAACTTAAATAGTGCTTCGGGAAGGACAATATTAAGTGAACATAAAAATTTATACCTACTAGATTATATTACAGGAAATTTACGTCTCTTCATTAGAAATTCATCTAATTTAGATATTCAATATAGTATAGGGGTTACGCTATCATCAGGAAACTGGCACCATATTACTTTTACGGTAAATGCCCTTACAGGAAATGCTTACATTTATATAAACAATATTAAATATAAAGTGCAAGCCGCAAAAAATATACTGGGAACAAGTAATGCTCGTTTAACCATTGGATCGGCCGATGCGGGTGTTCAAGAATTTGCCGGTTTAATTGATGAATGGAGAATTTATACTCGTGAACTAAAACCCAATGAAATTGCATTGCTTTATTCCAATACTCCTCCTAGTTCCATTTCATTTGTAGTGGATAGTATTGTTGAAAATGCTCCTATTAACTCCTTCGTCGGAAAATTTACCTCTACTGACGCAAATACTAAGGATACGCTAGTATATAGTTTAGCTGCTGCTGGAACCGATAATAACTTGTTTGTTATTTCCAATGATAGCTTATTAGTGAATGGTAGCATCAATTTTGAAAGTAAAGCGAGCTTAAGCTTAAGGGTCAGATTGAACGATGGAACTGGTGAATTTATTGAAAAAACCATTCAATTATTCGTGAAAAATATAAATGAACCTCCTGTATACACAGGCAATATTGTTGAAGGAAAAATGTTTGAGGGAAAAAGCCTCAGCATTAAATTCGACTCCATACATTTTATTGATCCAGAAAATAAATTTGTTAATAATTATGCTGCTAAATTAATAAGCAATACCGATTTGCCTACCTGGTTGCAATTTAATCCTAATGGATTAACCTTTACAGCCAACCCCGCAATAGGCGATGCCGGATTATATAAGGTAAAAATCAATTTTCAAGATGCAGATAATATAACCGGAGAGTATGTTTTCAATCTTTTTGTGCTAACTACAAAATCAAATTATACCGATTCTGGTTTGGTGGCTGCTTACAAATTCAACAACAACCTAAATCCTGAATCAGGTAGTATAATTGGTACCACAAACGGCGCAATTTCAGCAGCTGACAGATATTCTAAGGCTAAATCGTCATATGAATATAATGGCACAACAAATGTATCAAATTTCACAAACAGTGCTGCGTTTGGGTTCAAAAGCAAATTCACTTTATCAACATGGTTTTACCAAACAGGTGCGGGCTCATCTACTGGCGTTCCTATTGGTAGTGGAATACTTATTGGAAGAGAAGGTGAATATTTACTAGCTACTGCAGCAAATGGTGAAATTATTTATGCAGTAAACTTGCCTAACCCAGGCTGGAAATGGATGTATACCGGTCTCATTGCACCGCTCAACAAATGGAATCATGTAGCAATGACTTTCGAAGCCGGAAAAATTACCATTTACCTTAATGGTGATGCAATCTACAGCTATAGCGGAACTAATCAGGCATTGGGCGACAATTATCCCGCAATGAATAATTTATTGGTAGGAGGTCGCGAATTCTTCCCCAACCAACAAAATTTTAAAGGCAGTATAGATGATATTTATCTTTTCAACAGAGCTTTAAGCAAAGCGGAAGCATATGCCCTTTACAATCCTATTTATAACAATTTCACATTTAAAGATACCGCTATTGACAAAACACAAATGCCTGTTTCTTTAGGTAAAGTATCTACTACTTATAGTAGCATGAATGAATATCCATTAAATTACTCAGTTATAAGCTCAAATACCGCATATACTGCAAAAATTGAAAATGATAGCATTGTGATTGAAGGTACCGCCGTAGGTATTACAGATATTCAATTAAACATTTCAAATGGCTTCGACAAAGCTTCGCATTCGTTTAAATTGATTGTTACCGGAACAACCAACGAAGATAATTTTACACAAAAAATAATTGGATTGTATCCAAATCCAGTTAATGATGTCTTGCATATCATTGGAGTTAAAACCGGAAGTAGCATTGCATTGTATCAAATAAATGGTGCTAAAATTATTGAAAGTATGGTAACTTCTCAAAACTACAGCATTTCATTAAGTAGTTTACCAGCAGGATTGTATATAATCAAATCAAATGATCCTGACTTAAAGCCCACATTGATTGTGAAAGAATAATTTAAGCCATCAAATAATAAAAAAAAGCAGGTTGCAAAACCTGCTTTTTTTTATAACCTAATATCACATCAAATGATCCTATTTACTAATCATTCCAAAATGCTTTTTTATCCATTGCAGTTCATAATCATGCTGTTCTTGAGGAACAGAGTGTGCACTATTTGGAAATATCTTATACTCTTTATCTTTTGAAGATAAATTATTAAAAGCTGCAAAATTTATTTGAGGCGGACATGTCATATCTTGTAAACCAACTCCCATAAGCACAGGACATGAAATGCGGGGTGCTAGATTTTTAATATCGATATAATCAAGAGTGTTATAAACCGTTTCCCATGTTACCTCAGGTTTATTTAGTAAATACTCCTCTACAATTTGTCGGGGAAAATCAGTTATAGCAAAATAATTTCGAAAATCAGACAAAAAAGGTATATGAGGTGCGCATAGCTTAATTCGACTATCTAATGCCGCAGCAGCAAAACTCAACGCCCCACCTTGACTACCTCCATAAACAGCAATGCGTGAGGTGTCCACTTCGGGTCGCGTACAAATAAAATCGATAGCTCGAACACAATCCATATACGCACCGCGATAAATATATTTGTATTTATCATTAATATCTGTTGAAAAAAAGCCTGGAAAACCCGGATTTACATCCTTCTTTGAATTACCATGACCACGGATGTTAAAAGATAATACAGCAAATTCCGGTCTATCTACAACAGGCATATTATCGCCTGAATAACCAATCATTCTAATTAAAACAGGATATTTTCCACTTGCTTTTGGTAATGATAACCATCCACCTACTCTTACTTCGCCCAAAGAATACATTTCAACTTCATATACATCTACTTCTGAAGTACTATACTCCAAGCTTTTTATCATGGTATAACGAGGAGCAACTTTTGCTAATTCAGCTTTAGCAAGCTCCCAATATGAATTAAAATCATCGGGGTAGATAGGTGGAGAAAATACATTTGAAGCATCATAAGCAAATTTCTGTTCATAAAACAATGTGTCTCCACTATGTATAATCATGCATTTGATAATATAGAATCCTGCTCTAACAGGAGTATACTTAAAACTCGATTCGATCTCACGATTCAGCGGCATAATAATGCTTTCCTCTTGCACACTAATAACTTCTTGCTTATCTGTTGTTAAAGTATAAATAATTCTACCTTCCAATGCTTTTTTTCCATTATTAATAGCTAATACTTTGCCAGAAACTACTTCTCCTGAATTAAAAACAGGAGCCTCAGCTCCATTAAAAGATAATTTAAATGAAACAAAATCGAACCACTTTGATTGACGAATCTCATAAGGTCCGCTGTATAAACCACCATTACCAGTATAATCAATCACTCTTACTGATATTACATTCTCGTTATTCCAAAGTATGTCTGCATATGGCACAGTGTATTTCCGAATTATGGAATATGATAATTCATCTTTCTTTTCACTACTTCCAGTGCTTCCATATAATTTTCCATTTAAATAAAACTGATCAGCATCATCAATTTTTCCTAAAATAAATACCAATCCGTCTGAACTTTTCTCTTTCAAAGTTGAAGGCAAAACAATCGTTTTTCTATACCAAACAATTCCATCAAATCCTTCAAATCCTTGCTGCTCAAAAGGCTTGCCAGCTTGAATGATATGCCATTCCTTATCGTTGTATCGCGTGTCTGAAAACATCTTATCATCGCCCTTAAAAAATTTCCAATTGCTGACCAAATCGATCTCTTGTCCCGTTACAGCAATAAAGCTAATGACAAATATGAATAATAAACTTTTCTTTAACATACAAACTAATTTTAATTTTCAAATATACAGAGCATTCTAAAACATACCTCAAATATACAAATCCTATAAACATTACACCACTGTACATTACAAAAAAGAGCAATTACCTCTTCAGGCCAACTAAAAAATATAGAAATTTCTTTGTACCTTTGCCTCCAAATATAAGTTTATATACGCCTTAAAAATGGAAATCTTAATCGTTTTAGTTCTTGTTTTAATTAATGCGGCCTTTGCACTGGCCGAAATAGCAATTGTTTCATCAAAAAAAGCCCGCCTTGAGGTATTAAAATCCGATGGAAAAAAAGGTGCACACTACGCACTCCTTCTGTTATCTGATGCCGAGAATTTCTTATCGTCTATTCAAGTTGGGATAACTTTAATAAGCATTGTTTCAGGCGTATATGGCGCCACCAATATTGCAGAAGATTTTATTCCTGTAATTGCCAAAGTATCTTTTTTTCAACCTTATGCCACCCAGCTCGCCTTTATCATAACAGTATTGATTCTTACTTATGTTTCAATTGTTATTGGGGAATTAGTTCCCAAAACCATAGCCCTGAGCAATCCGGAAAAAATGGCCATAAAAGTAGCCAGACCTGTATATCTATTTAGTAAACTATTTTTTCCATTTGTTAAACTGCTCTCGTTCTCAACCAGTGTTGTAAATAAATTATTGGGTATACAAGCTGTTAAAGAAAGCATATCTGAAGCCGAATTGCGACAGCTAATTAAAAACGCCTCGCACGAAGGAATCATTGATAAAGATCAAGACCAGATACACGAAAAAATATTTTACTTTGCCGATAAAAAAGCCAAACATATCATGACCCACCGTACAGAAATAGATTGGCTGAACATTGATCAAAGTCCAGATAAAATTAAAATGGATATTGATACTATCAAACACAGCAAAATATTATGCTGCAATGGCGATATAGATCATTTCACCGGTATCCTTTTCATCAAAGATTACTATAAAAACTTCTCCTGCAATGAAGAGATAAATATAAATGAACTCCTGATCGAACCAGTTATCATACCCGAAAACGTTGAAGCAAAAAAAGTGCTTCATAAATTCAAACAAAACAACATCCAAATTTGCTGTGTAGTTAACGAATATGGTAGCTTAGAAGGTATCATAACCTTACACGATATCATAGAGAATATTCTTGGTGATATAACTGATAATAATGAACAAGTTGATCCTGATTTTATTATAAGAGAAGATGGTTCTTACCTTGTTAATGGTGATGCTTCCATTGAAATATTAACTAGTATAATGCAAGGTTATAAAGTAAACTACGAAGAAATTGAATACTCCACCTTGGCAGGTTTTATTTTTCATCTTATTGACAGAATTCCCCGCACAGGTGAAATAATCCAATACAAAGAATATAGAATTGAAATAATAGACATGGATGGAAATAAGATAGACAAAATACTTATTTCTAAGCCTTAATTTCTTCCTTATCTTTAAATATCCATGATGCCAACATACTCATCAACAGAAAGAATCCTATAATAGCTAAGGAAATCATTGGCTCAATCTTAATATACTCCGACGCTAACATTTTCAGTCCAACAAACGAAAGAATAAGTGCAAGTCCATAATGCAGGTATTTGAAATATTTCATTGAACCAGCAAGAGCAAAATACAAAGACCGCAATCCTAAAATGGCAAATACATTGGATGTGTATACTATAAAGAAGTCCTTAGAAATAGCAAGAATAGCGGGTATAGAATCTACGGCAAATATCAGATCAGAAAATTCAACCATTACCAAAACAAGAAATAAGGGTGTTGCAAATTTTTTCCCCTCTATTTTAACAAAAAACTTACCATCGTGCATGGTAGGGGTGACAGGCAAAAATTTTCTAGTCCATTTCAGGATAGAACTGTTTTCAATGTCTATTTTGGTTCCTTTCTCTACGGCTATCTTTATCCCTGTGTAGACCAAAAAAGCCCCAAAAACATATATTAACCAATGAAAGCGTTCAATAAGTGTAACTCCGGCAAATATAAATATAGCTCTCATTACTAATGCACCAAGCACGCCCCAGAACAAAACTTTATGTTGATACTTATCTGGCACCTGAAAAGCTGAAAAAATCAGTACAAAAACAAATATATTATCGATACTCAAGGATTTTTCTACTACATAAGCCGTTAAAAACTCTACCGCTTTAACACTGCCGTATACATTATTAACCAATACAGCAAACAACAAGGAAATTGTAATCCATACTCCACTCCAAATCAAGGCCTCCTTAAACTTTACAGAATGAGCCTTCCGATGAAAAACACCCAAATCAAGTGCTAACATCAACAAAACAAAAACATTAAACCCAATCCATTCGTAGATACTATGAGACATATTCCAAAGATTAAACCCTTTTCGGTATTGAAAAAGAAACAGCGCAAAGGTAAAGAAATATTTGTAATTTTGTTAAGCAAGTATGCTTGATTTTCCATTCCAATAAATTACCCAAAATCAATCAGACTAAAACTATTTCTAAAGTTTCCTCCGAAACTTCACCGCCTACAATCCTAAAAGCCTTTACAACAGGATTCTTTACATCTTCAACCGAACAAATAAAATACAGAATATTTGGGTCAAATGCCAAGCGAATATCTTCTTGTGAGGGACGCGCAGGTGATTCAGGATGGCTGTGATAATTGGCCATGATTTCCAATCCCGATTGCCGCGCTTTTTTTAATACTTCAAATTGCTCCTTCGGATCAAATGTGAAATGATCAGTTGCGGCATCCACATTGCGCATCCTATAAATCTGCGTTATCACTCCATCCTTGCCCGCCAAATATCCGCATGCTTCTATGGGCTTATCCGTGATGGCATGATCTATAATTTCTGCATGCACACATTTCGTTATCTGTATCATTTTCGTATCACAATTTTATGTATGTTTCCTGAAACATACTCTGTTCCCAGTACTTCAAATCCTTGCTCTGCAGAACTTTTTGGTATGTTGTCTAATGGTTCGCCTTCGGTAACCAATACTTCTAATATATCCCCTTTTTGTAATTTCGATAATTCTATTTTCGTTTTTACAAATGTCATGGGGCAATGTTCTTTTGTTATGTCTAATGTTTTCATGCATGCCCTGTATCTACAATTATATTATTTATTAAATAAAAATCCTATCACCATCCTGCGATACTTCCAAAAATGTGGCAACCCCCAACACCGATTTAATTTCGGGAATAAAATCATCTTTGGTCAATCCCAAAATGTGCATCGACATTTCACAGGCAAATAAATTAATATTCAATGCTATTGCGGCTTCCATCAATTCATTCAATGTGGCAACGTTGCGCTTGCGCATTAAAAATGTCATTAAATTAGG
>JAIFLP010000014.1 GCA_020049015.1 Bacteroidota bacterium
ATTGTTGCACTAAAACGGACAAGTCAGAAAAAATTAAACATACCGCACTAAAAGGGAGAAGTCAGGACTTGTAATTATTTGAAAATATAGCAATTGCATAAATCTGTCATTGGTACCGCAATGAAATGGAGGGAGAAATCTCACAAACAATCAATTAGCTTATTTTGGATACACCCTCGAAAACAGATATAAAAAACACTATACCGAATGTCGATTAAGCTATATAGATGATTATGCAAAGATAAAACGTTTCAATACGATAACACATAACGCTTTAAAACCCCAACCCAAAAAGAGTCTCTATCTCATTTTATTTTTTTTACTTGACAATAATGATTAAAAATTTGTTTGATAAGAAAAAATGTTATAATATTGCAGCCTGTTTAAAAAAAGTATAACAATCAAATAATTATGTCGATGGACTTAATGAAATTAGCACAAGAGAGACTGGCCGTTAAAAAAGAATATCCTGAATTTGGTAGTGGTGATACCATAACTGTTCACTACAAAATTAAAGAAGGTAACAAAGAGAGGGTTCAGCAATACAGAGGAGTAGTAATTCAGAGAAAGGGTCATGCTGATGTTCAAACCTTTACAGTAAGAAAAATGTCTGGTAATATAGGTGTTGAAAGGATTTTCCCATTCAATTCTCCTTTTATTGAGCAAATTGAAGTAAGTAAACGAGGCAAAGTAAGAAGAGCTAAGATATTCTATCTTCGTGATTTGACAGGTAAAAAAGCCCGAATAGAAGAAAAGAAATCATTCAAATAAGATCAAAAAATCCCGCAAAAGCGGGATTTTTTATTTCACCCCACGTTAAGTATCAAACATGAATCTTCATCCAGCATAACATAGCCAGCTAAATAAGAGAAAAAGCACAAATGATTGTTAGGTACTACTTTAATATGGGTAAAATGATTGAAGTTAAAGCCCATTTCCAATAGCTTATTTTTTTTCACCTTACACTGACCCTTTACGTGTAAATGACAAAGGATTTTGAAATTTGATCTCAAAATTTTATTTACCTGTTTGATATTTGGATGATTACAGCTATTGTTGTTAAAAAAGTAATGGCTTCTGCAATGATCAGAGCAGAATTTTTTGTCAGATCGGCCTTGAATGATAGAGCCGCAGTCGAGGCATAATTTTTCTTTCATCATAAATTGGTTTAAGGTTGCCACAAAAATAATAAATTAATCTACAAATTTTGTTTGTTGGCCTTGTATAGATAAAAAAAATGATTAATTTTGCCGTCCGTTTAAATAAAATAGTGTTAATATTTAATAATTAATTAATTATGTTAAACCAGTACGAAACCGTTTTCATTTTAACTCCCGTTTTGTCTGATGTTCAGATGAAGGAAGCGGTACAGAAATTTAAATCGTTCCTATCGGAACATGGCGCAGAGATTGTGCAAAGCGAGAATTGGGGATTGCGAAAATTGGCTTATCCTATCATGAAGAAAACAACAGGTTTTTATCATTTGATTGAATTCAAAGCAGAAGGAGATTTGGTAGAAAAGCTGGAAACTGAGTACAGACGTGATGAGCGTGTAATTAGATTCCTTAGCTTCAAATTAGACAAATTTGCGGTTGAATACAGTGCAAAAAGGAAAAATCTTAAGTTGAGTCAAACAGAAAAAAAATCGGAGGAATAAGTTATGAGCCAAAACCAATCAGAAATTAGGTATTTAACCCCCGTATCGGTGGATGTTAAAAAGAAGAAGTACTGCCGCTTCAAAAAGACCAAGATTAAATATATTGATTACAAGGATCCAGAATTCTTAAAAAAATTCTTAAATGAGCAAGGAAAGATTCTTCCACGTCGTTTAACTGGTACCTCATTGAAATACCAACGCAAAGTATCTACAGCAATCAAGAGAGCCCGTCATTTGGCCTTGTTGCCTTATGTAACCGATTTATTAAAATAAGGAGGAATAGAATATGGAAATTATATTAAAACAAGACGTAAATAACCTGGGCGGTAAAGATGATATCGTAAAAGTAAAAGATGGTTATGCGCGCAATTTTTTAATTCCTAACGGAATAGCGGTCACAGCATCGGAAAGCATGAAGAAAGTACATGCTGAGAATATCAGACAACGTGCCCATAAAGAAGCTAAAGTAAGAGAAACTGCAAAAGCAAATGCGGAGAAGATGAAAGACATCAAACTTACCATTGGCGCAAAAACCAGTTCAAAAGGCAAGATATTTGGTTCTGTTAATACCATTCAAATTGCTGAAGCTTTATCGGCTAAAGGATATGACATTGAAAGGAAGAACATTATCATCAAAGAAGATTTGGTGAAAGAAATTGGAAGCTACACAGCTAAGATTAAACTTCACAAAGAAGTAAGTGTTGAAATCAGTTTCGAGATTGTATCTGAATAAACAGTCAAGGATATATAAATAAGAAAAGCCGGTATTAACCGGCTTTTCTTATTTAACGGCAATAACTTCTATTTCAATCATTGATCCTTTTGGCAAGGCGCTAACCTGAATAGTAGAGCGAGCAGGAAAAGGCTCAACAAAATTCTTGGCATAAATTTCGTTCATTTCGGCAAAGTGAGATAAGTCAGTCATAAATACGGTTGATTTAACCACATGATTAAAATTGTAATCAGCAGCATTTAAAACAGCTTTGATATTCTGGAATACCCTAATGGTTTGCTCTGCAATACCTCCTTCTACTAAGGAACCTGAATCGGGATCAATTGGAATCTGACCTGCACAAAACAACATATTGCCCATTTCAATAGCTTGACTATAGGGACCTAAAGCCTTAGGGGCTTTATCGGAATGAATAGATCTTTTCACATTCATATTATTTCTTTTTTAGTAACGGATATTATCATACCAACTATTGCGACGCTCATACTTCAAATCGCGCAATAAAGCAGATTTCACATTAATAGTAAAATTATAGCTTCTAAAAGTTCCAAAAGGAATTATAACTACCCTCATTTCCCAACAATGTAAGTCTCTGTATACATTCAGCGACGAAGTAGTCGCCTTTCGGGTAGACAAATCGTAACCAGAAGAAAAACCGATTTTCCATTTTTTAGTAAGGCTCAAATCGCCAGAAACTCTAATAGTTTGTGTCACTATGGGTTTTACCGGTAAAGTCTTGCTGTATGAAAAACTATAATCGAAATTTAAAGACCAGGGAACATCAAAATCAACATAACCATAATTATATGATTCGGTTTCGGATGTAGGGGCATCAATTTCCTTATCCTGATTGGTCTTTTTACCTTGCTTAGATTGAAAACGAGTTCCAAAAGAAAGACTGGCATTGGTTAATCGGCCCATGCGCTTATTTTTCTTAAACTCTAATTCATTTTTACGCAAGTATCTTTTGTAGGTAGAATCATATTGAAGAATATAAGGATCAACCACGCCGGTGAGTCGCACATCAATTTCACCATTGAACAATCGGGTACCGGTAGTAATATTAAAAGGATCGAGCTTAAACTCCTCCCTGTAAATGTCATAACCAGAACGTATATCGAGATTTTCAAGGAGCGGCAGTTTTTTTGCCACGCCAGTAGTATCATTTTTAGAAAAATACTTTAATTCCAGCGTGTTTCGCAATCCAAATCCTATTCTACCACTCTTACCACCTGGCCGCGGCGCTTGATACAATGACTTTTCATAAATAGAATACTGTACATATTTTTTTTGGATAGAATCATAATAACTCTTGTAATAAGAAGGTTGATTATCGCCTAACTGAGGAATAAAGCTAAAAGAAACAGATGGACTGAGAACATGTCGAATGGCCTTAAATCTATCGTGTTGAATTTTATACATACCATATAATTTGGGGGCGACAGACACATTTAATGAAGGGAAGAAAGCCTGTGCGTAACTTAACTTTTCAAAGGTATCTGTTTTTAAAAATGTACCTCTTGCGCTATCTAAAACACCCGTAAAAGTTTTTTCTATATACCTTGTATTGAGTATCCCTTTATAATTTAGGCTGGGAGTAATGGTCATAATACTTCCTAGTTTTATATTGGTTGATAAAGGAATATTATGTTGAAATCCATTTTCCATAGTATCGAGCATATAAGGCGTGAACATCAAAGAATCTTTGGTGCTAACATTATTCTCAAAAGTAGAACTATAATTTACTTGAATATTCTCGTACCACTTCATTTTGCCAGTTACAATTTTCCTACGAAAAGGATACAGCGTATTTACGTTAAATGCTAATGAAGGCAATTGCATCAAAACCTCTTTATTCAGGCTGTTTTGACTTTGTTTAAAGCCTCCCGAAAAATTAAAAGGAGTACCTACCCATTGTTTTGAGTAATTGATACTTGAGGATTTGGTATTAGTTGTTAAGTTGTTAAGAGAACGGGCATTGGTGCGTTCGTACGAACTTGAAGACATGTTAACATTGGCTGAAAAATTCTGTGAAGGATTTGCCTTTTGGTCTTGACGGTGTGACCAGGTAATTGAATAATTGTATGCTTCATTATAAGTATTTGTTTGGGGAATACCCAATTTATCTTTAATGTACGTGGCATTAACACTACCACCAAATTTATATTTAAGGAGATAATTGCTAGCCAATCCGAGACCCCAAGAACCCTTAGAATAAATATCTCCCGTAATTCTGGCATCAGCATAATCGCCAAAAGGGATATAATATCCTCCGCCCCGTAAGAAAAAACCTCTGTTTGCCTCTTCACCATAAGAAGGTATGATAACACCTGATTTGCTTGATTTTGTATTCGGAAAAAAACCAAAAGGAAGACCTATGGGCAAAGGGATATCGGCTAAGACGACATAAGCCGGACCTGAAACAATTTTATCCTCAGGAATGGCTATGGCTTTGGTCAGACTCAGATAAAAGTGAGGATGATCGGCATCGCAAGTAGTATACTTGCCATTTCTCATGTGGATGTGACCATTGGGATACCGTTTGGTAATTTCACTATGAATATAACCATCCTGCTGTTTGCTTTTTATTTCTTTAATATAGCCCTTCTTTGTTTTAAAATTATAAATGAGGTATTTTGATGTAAACTCCTCAGAACCCTGTTTGAATTCGGGATTGCCAATATCTTTACCACTGCTATCATTAGGAATTCCGTTAGCGTATACTGACTCTTCGGTCATATCGAAATTAATGCGTTCTGCTTTAAGCTCAATGTCTTGATAGGAGACAAATGCCTTACCAAAAAGGTATGCTTTTTTTATTGTATAATCAAAAATAAGAGAATCTTCGGCATTATAGGTTACGGGATCGTCTATGGCCTGTTTTTTGTTATTTTTGACAACAGTCATGGTATCTGAAACAGCATCATTTGAGCTTGCAATGCTATCTATAATAACTTTTTTAACAATAGAGTCAGTCCTATCCTGCCCCGTCAATAAAATTAACGGGCAGAAAAGCAGAAAAAACAAAGAGTTAAGACGTAAATACAAGTTAAATTTATATTTTTGCGCTTATAATTAAAGTCGCAAAGCTAATAAAAATAGCGATTAAAGCATAAAACTAAATAGGCAAAATGGCAATTACGGGGCAAAAGTTGGTAATATTATTAAATCTATTGATAATTACCCTTTTAAATATTTCGAATGTTATTGCAGGAGAAAAAGATGGTATTAATAAAGTAGTAATAGATGCAGGCCATGGAGGAGTAGATCCGGGTGCTGTAGGAAAAAAATACTATGAAAAAAACATTACCCTTTCAGTAGCCATGAAATTAGGAAAATATATCAACGAGAATTTTCCGGAAGTTGAAGTTATTTATACTCGTAAAGAAGATATATTTATACCATTGAATGAAAGAGCAGAAATAGCTAATAAAGTGCATGCCGACCTGTTTATTTCCATTCATGCAAACGCCAACGTTAATAATTTGGTTTCAGGAGCAGAGACATATGTTATGGGTATACATACAAATGAAAAGAATTTAGAAGTTGCGATGAAAGAAAATGCGGTTATTACTTTTGAGAAGGATTATGAAACAAAATATGAAGGTTATGATCCAAATTCGGCAGAATCGTTTATTATTTTTAGTTTGATGCAAAACAATAATCTGGAACAAAGTTTACAACTGGCATCATACCTGCAAACAGAATTCAGGGAAAAAGCAAGAAGAACAGACAGAGGTGTAAAGCAAGCAGGCTTTTTGGTATTATGGAGAACATCCATGCCGAGTATTTTAACTGAAATAGGATTTATTTCAAATTTATTAGAAGAAGAATATATTGGATCGGAAGAAGGTCAGGATTATCTGGCATCGGCTATATATAGATCGTTTAAAAAATATAAACTGGGAGTAGAAAGTAAAACAGGAATTATACCAAACTCAGGAAAAGACAGCAAGGTAAAACCAGAAAAACAAAATGAAAAAAATCAAATTGTTGATAGTGTTAAAACAGCGAGTGTAATAAAACATGACACAATATTAAAGCAAACAACATTAATACGCGATAATTCAATTCCTATTGTACGCGATATTGTATTCAGAATACAAGTATCAAGTGCAACGCAACCCACACCGCTCAATACAGCTTATTTTGCACCATTAAAAGAGCTAAAGGAAGTTGATAAAATACACGAGTATCAAACAAGCAGTCATTTTAAATATTTGGTTGGCAATGAAAAGAGTTATATAGGAGCGCAATCATTATTAAAAAAATTAAAACTGCATTATAAAGATGCATTTATTGTGGCTACAGAAAATAACAAAATCGTTCCATTGACAAATGAAATGAAAAATAAATAAATAATCACACCGATATGAAATTGAAAAAAGAAACACGTATAGGTTTAATCATTTTGGGAATATTGGCCATTGTATTTTGGGGCTTTAACTTCCTAAAAGGCAGAGACATTTTTAAAGTCACTAATGATTACTATATAAAGTACGATCACATTGGTGGGTTAAAAGAATCTAGTCCTGTTACCCTTAAAGGTTTTAAGGTAGGACAAGTAAGTTACATTGATTTTGATATCAAAGAACCTGAGAAATTAATGATCATAATAACAATTGATAGTGATGTAAAGATACCAAAACAATCTACAGCACTATTATACAGTGCTGACTTAATGGGTTCAAAAGCAATAGAATTACAGATGTCAGATAATCAAACATTTTATAAAGATAAAGACACCTTGTCTGGTAAAATACAAGCAACTGTAACTATGCAATTGGAACCTATTAAACAAGGCGCTCAGGCTATGATAGGAACAGTTGATACATTATTAAAATCAATCAATTTATTACTATCAGAGAAAGCCATACAAGATGTTCACACCTCGTTAAACAGTTTGGCAAAAGTAAGTCAATCAATATCAAATCAAAAGAGCGATATTGAACGTATTATTCAGCAAACAGAAGAAATAACCAGTGCAGTATCATCGCAACAAAAAAATATTTTGCGCAGTATTGAAAACGTAGAAGCAATTACAGATACACTATCGAAATCAAGGATCAAATCTTTAATTGCAGAAATGGAGCAACTAACTAAAGAGCTTAAACTATTAACATCAAATATCAATTCTGGACAAGGCACATTGGGCAAATTAGCCCAAAATGATTCATTGTATTTTTATTTACAACACTCGGGCAAAAGCTTAGACGCATTGTTGCAAGACCTAAAAGAACATCCAAAGCGATATGTTCATTTCTCACTTTTTGGTAAAAAAGAAAAATAAGTTGTTATACAACTAAAAATATCTACAGGTAACATTAAATAAACTGTTAGTTAACAAAAGATTAACACACTATTAAGTTAATCAACTGATTTTCAATTGATAAAAAACATTCATTTTTTTCAATTTTTAAACTTCTGAGTATAATAAGAATAGCATAAATTTGGATTTAGCATCATAAAATAAATTTTTTTATAACTTTTTTTTTGACAATTTTGGCTATGGAAAATAGATGTTGTATTGAATACATAAAACAGTTACAATTAAATGGATAGCATTTTACACCAGTCGGTA
>JAIFLP010000197.1 GCA_020049015.1 Bacteroidota bacterium
ATTCTACCTTCTGAGGTAAAAGAGAATGATCTCTTAAAAGAATTATAAAGCGAAGCGGATTCAATATACATATTTTTAGAAAAATCATATTCACTAATGATTCCAGAAACGCCAAATTTTAATAATCTTCCGCCCAAATCATTTCTGTACGCAAATCTCTTCTCTAATAGCGTTTCAGATTCTATTTCGGTATAAGGAGCTATGCTAATAATTATATCGTTAGCATCCACCAGCAAACCAGAATTTACAATGATATATAAATTATTAGCATCGTAGAGAAACTTGAACTCGGAATAAGAATAGGCCACACTAACATCGTAAACCGAACTATCAATTCTATATGAAGTATTTTGATTATTCCATGCTGCATCCCTAAATCCGTCAATTACTATAGGTGTTTTGATACTATCCATCATCGCAACTTTCCTATTATAGGGATATAAATCTCCCCAAACCGGATCAGCCGCTATTATTCCAATACAAAAATTAAAAATGAATAAAAACAAACCAAACAATAATTGAATTTTTTTCATAGCAATAACTTTAAATAATACCTCTGATAACACTTTATAACAAATGTAATTCAATTGAATATAAAAATCAAATATTTTATACTTTTCTTAAATTTTTTGATCAACTATTTCCTCAATACAATAATCCCAGTAGTATCAACATTGCTTTTATTCAAATCGCGGTCATAAATATACAAGGCCATTCTAAATGTATCGGGGAAAAACTGCGGGGTGGTAAAATCTTCAAGCCTTACAATAATGGATCCCACTTGGGCTTTGGGTTGGGGCATGGGGTAATTGGTTTGTACTCTGAATGTAATTTGCATATCATTTGGCATCCACTTTCCACTATCTCTTGTTAATACTTGAAGATAATAATTATAATGATGTATAGATGTTGGATCAAAAGGCGGCTGTGTATCTCCATTATTCAAACCAAAATTACCATCACCATCCGTAAAATCTACTACCAACTCCAAAGTTTGAGTATTCAGTGTTTTAAAAAATAAGGCCGGTTCATCAGGATACTTTACAATGGGCTTGCAAGACATCATCCCGATAAAAATAATTAATAAAAAACATATTTTACTTTTCCCTAACATACACTTGAATGGGCACACCTTTAAAATCAAAATTTTCTCTTAATTTATTTTCTAAAAACCGTTTATACGGATCTTTAACATATTGTGGCAAATTACAAAAGAAAGCAAACGAAGGCACTTTTGTTGGCAATTGAGTTACATATTTAATCTTAACATATTTTCCTTTCATAGCGGGTGGAGGAAAAGCTTCAATAATAGGTAACATCAAATCATTCAATTTTGAAGTCGCTATTTTTTGTCTTAAATTTCGGTGTACATCTTCCATTTCCTCCAATACCTTCATGATGCGCTGCTTGGTTACAACCGAAGTAAAAATAATAGGAATGTCAGTAAAAGGAGCGGTAGACTCCAATATTTTTTCGGTATATTCTTTGGCTGTTTGGGTTGATTTCTCAACCAAATCCCATTTATTTACAACAATTATAATTCCCTTTCTGTTCTTTTTAATAAGTCCAAAAATATTCATATCCTGCGATTCTAAACCTTGTTGTGCATCGAGCATAAGAATACATATATCAGAAGATTCAATTGCACGAATAGCCCGCATCACTGAATAGAACTCAATATCATCAGTTACTTTACCTTTTTTTCGAAGACCCGCAGTGTCTACTAAATAAAAATCATGATTAAACTTATTATAATGTGTCAAAATAGTGTCACGGGTTGTTCCGGCAATTGGAGTAACAATATTACGTTCCTCTCCTATCAATGCGTTTACAAATGATGATTTACCCACATTAGGACGACCCACAACTGCTATTTTGGGAATGATGTTCACTTCTTCATTTGAATCGGCACGCTCAAGATCTTGTGTTACTGCATCCAACAGATCTCCAGTTCCACTACCAGTCATGGATGAAACACAATAAACCTCGCCAAGTCCTAATCCATAAAACTCATGCGAGAAAACAATCTGACCATTATTATCTACTTTATTCGCAACCAAAAAAACCTTTTTTTGCGAACGACGCAAAATATCGGCTACAGCCTGATCCAAATCAGTAATTCCATTATTCACATCTACTAAAAATAAAATAGCATCTGATTCTTCTATCGCCATTTTAACTTGTTTGCGTATTTCCGACTCAAATGCATCATCAGAATTAGTAATATAACCGCCAGTATCAATAATAGAAAACTCTTTTCCATTCCATTCAACCAGTCCATAATGTCGGTCGCGGGTAGTTCCGGCTGTATCATTTACAATGGCCTCCCTAGAATCGGTAAACCTGTTAAAAAGGGTAGATTTCCCTACATTAGGCCTTCCCACTATGGCAACAATATAATTCATTATTCTTTATATAAATTAAGATTCATAACCAAATTGCTTCAGCGAACGATCATCATTTCGCCAATCTTTTTTCACTTTAACAAAAATTTGCAAAAACACTTTTTTGTCGATAAACTTTTCCATATCAATGCGGGCTTGAGTGGCAACTTTTTTAAGACTGCTTCCCTGATGCCCAATAATAATACCTTTTTGCGAATCGCGAGAAACAAAAATCAATGCATCAATTGAAACCAATTTATCATCTTCTTTATATGATGTTACTTCCACCTCAACGGAATATGGAATTTCTCGTTGATAATTTAATAATATCTTTTCTCTGATTATTTCAGATACAAAGAATCGCATGGAATGATCCGTAAGCTCATCCTTATCGTAATAAGCAGGCGATTCGGGCAGTAATTGTATGATTCGCTTTAATAAAAACTCTTGATTAAATTTATGAAGCGCCGATATGGGTAAAATTTCTGATTTCGGAAATGCGGCTTTACATTTCGCAACCCATGACTCCAGTTTTACCTGATCAATCAAATCAACTTTATTGATAGCGATTAACAAGGGAACTTCCACCGCACTTAATTTTTCAAGATATCCCGCATGTATTATTTCATCAGCCTCAGCGTCGCACAATAATAATATTATGTCGGCATCCTGAAGCGACGAATCAACAAATTTCATCATTGATTCCTGTAATTTGTATTTAGGATCAATAACTCCAGGTGTATCGGAGAATACAATTTGGTAATTCTCATCATTTACAATACCAAGTATTCTATGTCGGGTAGTTTGAGCTTTAGGCGTAATAATAGAAAGGCGTTCCCCAACAAGGAGATTCATTAAGGTAGACTTTCCTACATTGGGATTTCCAATAATATTAACAAAGCCAGCTTTATGGTTATTCATACATATTCGACTTAAGCATATTAATTTCCTGTTCGGTTAAATGTCTCCAGTGACCTCTGTCGAGACCTTTTTTGGTAAGACCGGCGAAGTATACCCTATCTAATTTTGTAACGTTATAATTGAGGCTCTCAAAAATACGCCGCACCACCCTGTTTTTGCCAGAATGAATTTCAATACCAACCTGGTTTTTATCCTCACCAATATAATTAATTGAATCAACTATTACCTCACCATCTTCTAATTCAATACCGGCTGAAATCTTTGTCAAATCTTCTTTTTTAAGACTTTTATCAAGAAATACATGATAAATTTTCTTCTTATTATACTTGGGATGGGTAAGGCGTTTGGTTAATTCACCATCATTAGTGAAAAGTAACAATCCTGTTGTGTTGCGGTCTAACCTACCCACCGGATAAATTCTTTCCTTACAAGCACTTTTTATCAATTCCATAACGGTACGTTTGGCAAAAGGATCCTCAACAGTTGTAACGTAGTCTTTAGGCTTATTGAGCAATACGTATACTTTTCTTTCTTCTCTTATTTTTGCCCCATTATATTTAATCTCATCAACACCGGGCATTACCTTAATACCCAATTCAGTAACAATGGTTCCATTTACCGAAACTACGCCTGTTTTAATTAATTCATCCGCTTCTCTCCTACTACAAACACCAGTATTTGCGATGTATTTATTTAATCTAACTTTTCCATCATCAGGCCTAAAAACTTTTTTCTTGTCTGAAGATTTAGTAGTGATTTTTCGTTTATTGTATGTGCCACCAGAAGGGGCATCTTTTCTAACATATTTTCGCTCATAAGGTCGTGAATGCCTTTCACCTCTTAAGCCTGCACCACTCTTGCCTGATTGATCTTTATCTTTGTATCCTTCAGAATCAACAAATTCGTCAGTATTTCTCTTACTAGAATATGATTTTTCAGAGCTCTTAGCTGAGGTAGTAATAATTTTTCTTTTAGAATCTGTACGCTGATAAGAATCATCTTTTCTAAAACCTGTCCTGGCAGGACGAGTCTCGCTATCATCCTTTTTATAACTTCCTCTTGATGGTCTAGAATCACCATCTTCCTTTTTCTTATACGGACTTCTTGATGGTCTAGAATCTCTATCTTCTCTGTTATAACTTCCTCTTGATGGCCTAGAATCACCATCCTCTTTTTTCTTATAAGGACTTCTTGATGGTCTAGAACCTCTATCTTCTCTGTTATAACTTCCTCTTGATGGCCTAGAATCGCCATCCTCTTTTTTCTTATAAGGACTTCTCGACGGTCTAGCGTCTCTATCATCTTTCTTGTAACTGCTTCTGGCTGGTCGAGAATCACCATCGTCTTTTTTATAACTGCTTCTAACAGGACGTGAATCTCCATCATCGCTTTTATAGCTGCGTTTTGGAGCATCATCAGAATTCTCATTTTTCTTATATGTACTTCTGGCGGGACGAGTTGAGTCCCTTTCATTTCGATCTGTAGATCTGGTATTGCGACTTGAAGAAGTGCCCGACTTAGAAATTCGAGGTCTCTTCCCCTCTGATTTTTCTCTTGATTTGATCCCCTTAATGGTACCCATACTTTAAAACCTTGTATATTATTTATTTTGAACCTGCAAAGGTAAACAAAAATTGAATTTTATTTCAGAAAATAGGTATTTTAATTACATTTGCGGCAGAAACAATAAAAAAACAGCACATGACACTCATTAAATCGATATCAGGAATCAGAGGAACTATAGGTGGTAAGCCAGGGGATAATTTGAGTCCCATTGACATAGTAAAATTTACTTCTGCATTTGGTAAATTAATTCAACAAGACCATAAAGATAAAACATGTACCATAGTAGTTGGGCGCGATGCTCGTATATCAGGCGCAATGGTATCAGATCTGATAACTGCTACCTTATCGGGTTTGGGAATTAATACTTTAAATCTGGGCTATTCTACAACCCCTACAGTTGAAATGGCGGTAACAGAAACCAAGGCACAAGGCGGAATAATTATCACAGCCAGTCATAATCCGGGACAATGGAATGCATTAAAACTATTAAATCACAAAGGTGAATTTATCAATGATAAAGAAGGAAAAGAAGTGCTAACAATAGCTGAAAATGAAGATTTCGAATACGCTGCAGTTGACAAATTGGGTAAAATTGAAACCAGCGATGCTATGGATGATATGCATATAGAAAAAATATTAGCCCTTCCCTTAGTTGATATTAAAGCAATACAAGCATCAGATTTTAAAATTGCTATTGATTGTGTTAATTCAGTAGGCGGCATTATTATACCCAAATTATTAAAAAAATTGGGTGTAAAAAATGTTATAGAGCTATACTGTACACCTAACGGAATATTCCCGCACAATCCAGAACCATTGCCAGAAAATCTAACAGAAATTTCGTCATGTGTAAAAAAGGAAAAAGCTGATGTAGGATTTGTAGTGGATCCTGATGTGGACCGTTTGGCAATTATAAATGAAGACGGCAGCATGTTTGGAGAAGAATATACCTTGGTTGCAGTTGCGGATTATATTCTCGCTAATAAAAAAGGGAATACGGTATCTAACCTTTCATCTACGCGCGCTTTAAAAGATGTAACAGAAAAACATGGAGGAAAATATCAAGCATCGGCAGTGGGTGAAGTGAATGTAGTAACCCGCATGAAAGATACAGATGCTGTAATTGGTGGTGAAGGGAATGGAGGAATAATTTATCCAGAATTACATTACGGTCGAGATGCATTGGTAGGTATTGCTTTGTTTCTAACCCATTTGGCAAAGAGCGGCAAAAAATGTTCTGAATTGCGCAAGACTTACCCCGAATACCACATGTCGAAAAACAAAATAGAATTGCAAGCTGGGATAGATGTTGACAAGATATTAGAAAAGATAAAAGACAAATTCAAATCATTTCCTATAAATGATTCTGATGGCGTTCGCATTGATTTTGAAGAGCAAAAAGAATGGGTTCACATGCGCAAATCGAACACGGAACCCATAATTAGAGTATACACAGAAAGTGGAACCGCCTCATCGGCAAAATCTTTAGCAGAGCGCATGTTAGCAGAAATTAAAAGCATGATTTAATGGCCGATTTACATTCTTTCAGAAAAGAATACCAACTCCGTTCCCTGGATGAAAAAGATGTTCATCCTGACGCTATGGTGCAATTCCATCAGTGGTTTCAGGAAGCTATAAATTCTGAAATAATAGAGCCAAATGCAATGGCTCTGGCTACATGCAGCAAAGAAGGTATCCCTTCAAACCGCATGGTATTGTTAAAAGAATACCATGTTGAAGGATTTACTTTTTTCACCAATTACAACAGTCAAAAAGGTAAAGAACTATTAGAAAACCCGCATGCCTCACTATTATTCTTTTGGAAAGAGTTAGAAAGACAAATAAGGATTACAGGAAACGTTGAAAAAATTAAACCTGCACTCAGTGACCAATATTTTAACAATCGCCCTGTTAAAAGCAGAATAGGTGCTTGGGCATCACCCCAAAGTCATGCAATTCCCAACAGAGAATATTTGGAAAAGTTGCAGCTAGATTTTATGCAATTATTTGACGGAACTAAATTGCAAAGACCTGAATACTGGGGTGGATATATAGTAAAGCCATCCAAAATTGAATTTTGGCAAGGCAGAGAAAGCAGGTTGCATGACAGAATAGTTTATTCCCGCATGGAGAATAATTGGAGGATTGAGCGGTTAGCGCCTTAAGGTTGCTAGGTTGCTAGGTTGCTAGGTTACTAAGTAACTAAGTAACTAAGTAACTAAGCAACATAGCAACTAATAATTCTCTTCTCTAACCTGCATATACGCTTTAGGATGAAGGCATGCGGGGCAGTTTTCGTAGGCCTTTTCTGATTCGTAAACATAACCGCAAACTATACATTTCCACCAAACCTTGCCATTCTTAATAAATACTTTATCTTCTGAAATATTTTGCAATAATTTCAAATATCTACGTTCGTGCTCAACTTCAACTTTGGCAATCATTTTAAAAGCGGTAGCAATTTCAGGAAAACCTTCCTCCTTAGCTATCTCCGCAAATATTGGATATATATCTGTATGCTCCTCATGTTCTCCTTCGGCAGCAGCCTTTAGATTCTCCATTGTGGTTCCAATAATTCCCGCAGGGTAAGTAACTGTAATTTCGACCATTCCTCCTTCTAAAAATTTAAAAAAGCGTTTGGCATGTGATTTTTCCTGTGTAGCGGTTTCCATAAAAATTGCGGCAATTTGCTCATAGCCTTCTTTTTTTGCTACTTTGGCAAAAAACTCATAGCGATTGCGGGCTTGCGATTCACCGGCAAAAGCTTTTAACAAATTTTGTTCCGTTCTGGTTCCTTTAATTGATTTTGACATAAAATTATTTTATTTTAATAATTAGAATCTATCTAAAATGTTTGGCAAATTTAATTAATTTAAAACAATTGTAGGATAAAATAATAAAAATGAAAAGGGATTTCTCACTTCGCTGCGCTACGTTCGAAATGACGGTAATCACATGTATCACAGGG
>JAIFLP010000016.1 GCA_020049015.1 Bacteroidota bacterium
CGCATTATACGCATAGTAGCAACTTGCCACCCAGGGCAATTCATTTAAAGATGTTGCCAGTGTTAAAACATGATGCTTTTTAATAAATTTAATGATAAGGGGATCAGGCAAATTCATTATCGAACAATACTTATAGAACCCATCTTTTTAAAACCACTGTCAAAACTAATCAAATAATGATAGGTATCTATCGGTAGTGGCTTGCCATTAGAGTTAGTTCCTTCCCAATTATTATTATATCCTTTGCTAAGATAAACCAACTGACCCCACCGGTTATAAACTTCTATGACAACTTCTGGATACATTTCAATATGGTCAATTATCCACTTATCATTATTGCCATCATTATTAGGGCTGAATGCAGTAGGAATTGAGATGCAAATATCATTACCCTTTAAAACAAAAGTTTGTGCTAGCGAATTACATCCTAATGAATCACTTACAATTACCGTATAGTTTCCCTGATATAAAAACAAAAGCTCAGCACTATCAACCGGAGAATGCTGCCATTTATAGGTATACTTACCTATTCCGCCACTTGCACTGACACTGATACTGCCTTCCGGAAATATCCCGCACGATGGATTTACTGTTGTTCCGCTCACTTTAATTTCTTCGAAACTCGAAACAGTAAAAATTGTATCTAAAGTGGTGCATTTTTCTGCATCGCTTGCTATCACACGATAATCTCCCGAAGGAAGCGATGCGAGAACGGTATCAACATTATATAAGGAAGGTGTCCAGTTAATAGAATAAGGCTCTGTACCACCTGATAAAGTCAGCTTTATTTCGCCATTGCTTTCGCCAAAACATTTATTATTGTTGGTAAGTAAGCCACTGGCCGCGAATACCGAAGGTTCTGTAATCATTACTTCGCCGTTTTGTTCATTCCCAACCTTATCGCGCACCAAAACATTGTAAGTACCGGACGCCAATGCATTGATAGTAGCAGAAGTAGCGCCTGTACTCCAACTAATCACATAAGGACTAACACCCCCTGCCGGCTGAACGGTAGCAGTACCATCAGTTTTTCCGTTACAAGTAATATTTTTTGAAGTAAAACTTAATGATAAAACACCTGAGTTCTCTAATGTTACATTCATGGTAGCCGAACCTTCGCAACCGGGGTCGGTAATGGTTTGTTTCACACTAAGGGTTCCTGATGAAGTATTGCCCCAATCAACTGTAATCTGATTTCCGGTAGATGATCCAACTATAGTGCCACCTGTAACCGTCCATTCATAAGTATTTCCTGCAGCATTTACCACGCTATAAATTTCTCCTTTTTGATTCTGATACACGGTATTATTTCCGCTTATAACGGGAACAGGACTCTTTACAACATTTACAGCCACCTGCTTGCTAACGGGCGCCGACTGTCCGCACTGAACACTGGTAGCAGACACGATAATGTTTCCACTGGTTGCGGTATTTGAAAAATTAACGGAAACTGAATTGCTATTTTTTGTTAATTCTTCACCCGTTCCTGAATAGCTCCAATCAAATGTGAGACCAGCATCAGCAGGAACAGTATAAATTACATTATTGGTTCCAGCGCAAAGCTTTTCTGTTTTTACTGTAAAATCGCCCAAATTTATGCTTGCATCCAAAAGCTCAAACGACACAGTTTCTGTATCTGTAGCTCCGCAACTGGGCACGCTATACTCGTAACTATAAGTTCCGGGAGCCAAAGTACTGGTTGTAATAATCTGATTTGTAACTTCAACACCCGATTGATTTTTCCATGTACCCCCTGCTGAAGCGCCGGTAAGCAAACTATTTAAATCAATGGTACCCCCTTTGCAAACTGGGGCTATTGTTTTTGCTGTACCAGCTGATTTAATTTCATTTACAATAATATTAATATAACCCAAACCTGCACAAGTCTCACCTGTCTTAGATAATACATATATGTATTTACCACTCTTATCAGCTGCAGGATCAAATTGGGGATTATCGCCCGTTTTAAACTGTACGCCGCTGATTGAATCAATATACCATTTTCCGCCCGTATCTGTGGAACTTAAGAAGGTTCTTAAATTAAAAATAGCATCATTCTTACATTTCTCGAAAGATTCTATGTTTGTTCCCAAATTAGGTGGAGGTAAAACATTGATTCTAACAGGCACTGGACCAGATGGACAAACATAATTAGAATAAAAAGTATGAGTACCAACTGAATAACTTTGAAGATCTCCGATGTAGAAATATACTTCTTCATTAGTAGCAGAGTCTCTAAATTTCCTATCTAATGTAAATAAAGAATTTTCGTTTATCAAAGTCGTTAAATCAATGCCCGCATCACTTTGACATACATTTGCCAAACTAGCCTTTGCACTTAAAGGATAAACCGATTTGCTTGGTTTAATAGCACTAGGATCTTTCTCAAAAGCGTGAGCCTCAACTATTATTTTTAATTGATTAGTCGCTGATGGTTTTAATAATTTAAATTTTACTTTGCTTAAATTGCTATTATATGAACCCTTAGGTATGATAGTGTTATCCAATTTATAATATTGAATATCGGGATTGTCTGACCCATAAACAAACAAAGATTGAGTACCGAAATCAGATATCTCTACATAATAGTATTCGTCTAAACAAATCAATGGAGGAATAAGAGTTGTAATACCATCACTTTTTAGTATCTTTATGGCCGTATAGGCATTCATAGCTAAAAAAACAAAAGCTAATAAAAGTATTCTCCTCATCATATTAAATATTAAGGCAAATATAATATAAAATTAAAAATCAACCTTCTCCTTTATGTTAATTTAACATCAATACATGTAAAGAAGAAAAAACCCTAATAACAAGCTAAATTTCACAAAATGTATAATTAATAAAATAATTAATTATCTGATTTCATAAATTCTTAAATAAAACTACTGAGGATCAATCATAATATTGATAAAATAATTACAATTATTTGTTCTAACCTCTAAATAATACATTCCAGCAACTAAATTCTTAACTTCTATGATCTGCAATGAATCTGGTGACTGTTTTGAATATATCTTTCGTCCCATTACATCAATCATACTTAATTCTATGGCTCCTTCGGGTAAACTAACATAAAGCATGTTGTTAGCCGGATTAGGATAAGCATAAAAATTCTGAAACGTTCGATCTTTCAATCCTACAGGATTCAATGATATATCAATAAACTCATTCGGTTCAGATAGGGTAATATTCATACTAAAAGTCTTATAATTAAAATAAGTAACTTCTAATAAAAACTGGCCATACTCTGGACTAATAACCAATCTGCCCCCCTGATCAGTAAAATATTCTGTTCCATCAAACAGCACCCTTGCGTTTCCAATTGCTTTCTGATTTTTAGCATCTAAAACATATATTGTTAAATAATTATCCAAACCATTAGTTCGTGCAACAACTGTTATATCATTAAAAGGCATCTTTAAAGTGGTCTTAGGAGCAAAAACATCTTCCACAATACCTCCATCAACATCACCAGACCAATATGAAAAATTAGAAAGTTTAAAAGTTTCAATCTCAACGTTAGAACCAGCATTATACTTTCCACTTCCGCTTCCGTTAACCACTGACAATTGAAAAATAGGTTCTCTATAATTTGCCTTTAACTGGGCATTAGCAGCTGGCATGGTAAAAGAGGTCATGGATGAGAATTGGTTAGCAAGATTTGCAGTATCTCCAGTCCATTTCCAAAAAATTTGACCATCGGGTGCCTCTTTTGCCTTTATATCAACTTTACTAGCATATGCTATATTCAATGAACTAGCGCTTCCTCCTGCTATAATCAAACCATCTGTAACACGGAGCAAGTATGTTTTTGGCTTGTAATTTGCCCTAAAATAATACTGATTGGTGTCTGAATTTAAAGGTATTGTTATTTGAATACTGGATGTATTGATGTTTCCCTGATTAATTAATTCAATATTACCATCCCAATAATCAAACTCATGTGCATCACTGAATCCAGCTTGTGCGGGAAGTAATGCTGCAACTGCAATTTGACTGCCCTTATTGTACAATCCACTTCCTGAACCATTATAAACATTTAATGCAACTTTTGATACCTCTTGTGAAATAAATACCGCCTTTACCAATAAATCTTTACTGGTCATATTTACTTCAGCATTTGAAACGGTGCTATCAGGAGTTATCAATGAAAAGCTATTTTCAGCATCCCAATGTGAAAATACCAAACCCGCTGCAGGATTAATAGGAGATATTGGCACCTTTGTTCCTATTTTATAATCGCCACTTCCCGAGCCACCATATACCATTAGTTTATAAGTTCTGGGCTTAAATTGGGCTACCAATAAAAGATTTTTCCCTGGCATAATCAAACTGGTAGTATGAGCAAAAGGGTCAAACAAACGTGATTCATAATCCCGCAATGAATCGCCAGTATTATAATCTAATACAAGCCATTTATAAAAACGCTTGTCAAATCCGTCTACGGCTCCAATTAATACAGTATCACCCTGGCGAAAATATCCAATCGGATTACAAGCATCACAGGTACCTCCATCAATCTTAACTGAAAACCTATCGGGCGCAGGATGGTATGTTGCAGTATACTCCAAACCTGGTTTTGATGCCGATCCATCAGGTATTGTAATATAAGTAATCATACTATCTTGATCACTTATGTATTGATAGTCTTCAGGATTTGAGGCAAGCCATGCATTAAAAACGCTGCCTTCCCCAGGTTCAAAAGCAACTAGTTTTACCTTTGCATTTGATTTCAAATTGGCAGTTGAATATGCGCCACTCAAATCTAGCACACCTCCGGGTTGAATCCATCCACTATTTACCTTTAGCTCATGCAACGAACTGTCTAATATTTCTAAATACACCGCAGATAATGATACATCTCTTGATGGTTGTGTAAAGGTTGTTACCGCGGAATACACATCATATAAATAATTAGATACGTTCATCGAAACCGTATCATTTGTCCATTTCCACCTAAAAAACTTTTTGAGTGAACTTTTACTGGCATCTATAATTAGCTTTTCGCCTTCAGTATGATAAGAGTTTTCAGGAATACCTCCTATTACTTGTAATCTATACTGCTTCTCTTCGCGATACAAACCCTTAATGGCAATATTTTGCTTTGGCATTATAATAATTGCTGTATCCAATTCAGGGTACTCAATGAAAGGTGTGCCATTATAATAATAAGGATAATAGGCTGAATTGCCTTCCCATCTGTCAAAAACTGCACGCAAACGATTTAAAGAATCAAGATTGCCAGGCAATGCGGCAATCTTTACTAATTGCCGAGGATAATATTCGTCGCTTGCAGAGCCAATACCAGGTGTAACTAACCCTCCATTCTCAATTTTAATTTTATATGTTGATGCTTCTTTAAATGTAGCCTCAAAAGCCAAATCTTTATTAACGTATACGCCAACTGTTGGATTATATGAGCCATCATTTCCTACCAATGAATTAATTTGTGTTGTAGAATCACCCACAGGCTTCCAATAAGCAAACTCTCTTGAATAATCAATTTGTCCGCCTCCTAATAAAGAATCTTGTGCCGTAATAATAACGTTATCGCCCTCTTTTACAATCATGCTTGCGGGTTTATTTAACTGTAAATCGGCAGTATCTTTCAAATCTCCGTATATTATACTTCCTTTATATACATCAATAGTAAATTGCTTTGGAATATAAGAAACTGGGTTTTTGAAATAAAAATTTTCAATTGTAACATCCCCTTCTAAATTTACTATTTTTAACGTATTCTGACCAGGTCTAAGCTTTAAAATAAATGGGTTTGAGGAATTATGACCATCAGGATAAACTTCGCCAGTTACATTGGTAATAGATGAAAATGTAACAAGCTTTCGATTGTTTAACCATAACTCAAATCTGCCTATGTTCTTTAGTTGCATAGATAATTCATAACTATATCCTTTGGTATTATCACCTTCCGACAATAGTAAATAATAACTATTTAAAGATGCTCCAATCTCTTTATATTTATCATTTCCCGGATTTAAAAACCATCCACCTCCAACATGCTCGGGCTCAATAAAATTATACATTGTATAACCACCTTTAATTGATGTTTGACTATTCGTACTCAATTTAATACCTAAATTGATTCCAGGATGCTTGGATGCAATGGCCTTTTTCAATCCACTATACTTTGGTAATAAATTTACTCCATCAAAAGTTGAATCAAACGAAGATCCATACAATGATTTTAATAAACCAAATCTATTATCATCATTACCTCCATACAAACTAAAATAATTTGCTTCTTCAACCCCAGACTTCCATAATTCATTAAAATAATCTGTTTGAAGCAAATCCATGCGGGGATCAGTTAATGATTGGAATTTTCCGCCCTTCAAACTGCACCAAGCGAAAACAGAAGGTCCCGCATTTTTAACAATTAATTTAAGGTTCAACCATGATGCAATGGTTTTGTTCCAATATAATGTTTTATCTTGAAGCAAGTGATCAATACTGAAACGAAGCCTATTAATTACTTCATCAACACCAACATTTGCTCCACTAACCAAATCGAAATTATCAGTATTTTCTGCACCATTACAATCTCTACCATCCCAATTACCATTAGGTCCTTCATTAGCTCTATACATTTTATCTAAAATGAGCGCATAAAAATAACGCTCCGGATTACTTGTTTTAAAATTCAAATAATTTAGATGTTCAGAAATATCATCACCTTGAAACTTTATGACAGGCCTAATGCGGGTCATCATTTGGCCATCACCAAACACTTTTCTGAAGATATCGGCAATTGCAAAATTTCTCGCTATATAACGTCTGCTATTCAAATAAGTGTCATTGTAAGGATATTTCATGAAATCATTTTCGGTTGAATCAAAATTGATATCCGTTGTTTTTGTTTTAATTTCAGCTTTTGCTAAATTAATATTAAAATTACTATTTGGTCTTGAAACTATAGGCTCCTGCAAGCAAATATAAATTCTAGAATTGGAGTGTATGAACCGATTTTTAATAAGAAGTGCTACATTCAGAATATATAAATCGCTGGCAGCAACAGGAACATACAACCAAACATCTTTGCCTGTTTCATTGGCAAAATCAATAATATGTTCGTAAGCTAAACCTTTGAATGATGGTCGGTACTCAGGATTAGAAGGAATGGGCACAATACTACTTCTATCGCTCGACAATTCAGAATAACCTACTTGAGGCAAATTAGGTAGAGAACGTTGCTCCCAATTTAGTTCACCATTATTCTCGGGTGAAGGCTCCTGAGCACGGTAAAAATCAACAGAACTATAAGTTTGCAAAGCTTCATAAACAGCACTTTTAAACGTTTTAAGCCCTGGCAAAGGCAGAGCAGTATTATCATCACCGGTAAGATCATCCGCATAGTATATTTTAATATCTTTAACCAATGCTGTTTTTAGATTTGAAAACTTCAGAAAAAAAGAACCCGCATTCATGCTAAAACGTGCAATGGTTTTTTTGCTTTGTTGGTCATAAATTTGCATCAACTTTGAACCAGTTGCAGAACCACCGGTTTGAGTAACATCAAATACACCTATAGCCTCTACATAAACAACACCCGACGAAACATTTGGCATAAAGAGTGTAAACTCTTTCACAGGCCATCCTTCGGAAGTAAATGACTCAGGGTTTTGAATTGGATTGGGGTTACCAGAGAATTTGGCTCCTAAAAACTGATTGGTGAAAATATAATTATAGCAGGAACCAAAGGCATCAGGGGTAATGGCAGGAAAATGCATACCAATCTTAACCTTTTCTCCTGCTCGCGGCACTTGAGGGTAAGCGACTAAAAAT
>JAIFLP010000153.1 GCA_020049015.1 Bacteroidota bacterium
CCCTTTATTGTGCATATTTGTTATTTCTACGAAGATATCAGGGCTTACGCCCCTATCCTGTTGAACAAGTATTTATCAAAATACATCTTAGTGCGACAAATTTCTAAAAAATCAGTAACCTAATACACAGATAATTTATATCAATAAAGAACAAAATGAGTTTTCATCCATTAAGAATTCGGACAACTACAAAAGATTTTTGCTTGAAAATGTGCGCCAAATAATACTCTTAATAAATTAAATGAATATCTATATATCCATTCCGTCAACCATTGAATCAAAGAAATCGACCAATTTATCGCGTTTTTCAGATTCAACCCATTTCATTGATACGCGAGGATGCTGATTTTTTGCTCCGGCAAGCATGTATGGAATGTAATAACCCCAAGGAATTTCACGTTGCATTTGAATTAAATGTTTTTCTATAACATGAAGTATCGGGCGTAAATTGAATTTCGGATTCTTTAAAAATGACATCAGTATTTCAATAGGACAATTTCCCGCACCCCTTCCTATTCCAAGCATAGTAGCATCGAGCATGTTGCAATTTTCAATAATGGCAGTAACGGTATTTGAGAAAGCCAATTGCATGTTGTTGTGTGCATGAATTCCAATTGTCTTGCCAGGCAGGGCAGTTTTGTATTTTCGGGCAAGATATTCAATTTGTTCGCTGTACATGCTTCCAAAGCTGTCTACTAAATATATATTGGGTATTTTGCATTTTGACAGGTCATTCAAAGCTTCATCTAAATCACGTTCTAACGCAGTTGAAACAGCCATAACATTAATACAGGTTTCATAACCTTTGTCTTTACAATGCTCAGCAAGCCAAATGGCTTTATCTACTTCATTTACATAGCAGGCAACACGAATCATGTCTAACAAACTTTGGTCTTTTGGAGCAATATCGTTGGGTTCAATTCTTCCAATATCGGCCATAGCTGATAGTTTGATGTCTCCTTTTTCGTCGCCAACAATTTTGCGGAGGGCTTCTTCTTCGCAGAATTTCCATGCACCGTTTTCGGTTTTGGAAAAAGCGGAAGCACTACTTTTGTATCCAATTTCCATATAATCAACACCGGCAGCAACCAATGCCTGATACACATCTCTAACGAATTCGTCGGTGAATTGCCAGTTATTCATTAAACCACCATCACGAATGGTGCAATCTAGTACTTTAATTTCGGGTCTGTACATATTTTTTGTATTTATTTATTTTCAATTATTTTTATTTCTTCGTTAATGAAATAATCAAGCATGGTGCGGTAAATACTTTCAATAATGTCAGGAGATAAACCATGAGATGCAGCTATTTCTCTTCTTTTTTGCAATACTGAATTGTATCGGTCAATAGCGATAATACTTTCTTTATCTTTATTTTTATATTTGGGCACTTCTTTTACATATTGAAAGCGTTTGGCCCAAAGAGAAATGATATCTGCATCAATGGCGTCGATGCAAGCACGTAAATCTTCAAGTGACTGACATTCAATAGCTTGTTTCATTTGTATGCTTAATTTTGCATGCAAATATAACAAAATAGTGTTAATAAATTGCGACTATTTTAATTTGGCGGCTCTTTTTAATTTTTCGAAGCGATTTCGCTTGGTTTCTGCTTTTTTCATCCAATAGCAACCGTAAGTAAGTTTTGGTTCTTTTTTTATCGCTTTGCAGCCGAATATGATGTTACATCCTAAGCGAATGTTGGCATTTCTGGTACCCTTGTAATACATCATTCCATAGAAATTATCGGTAACAATGTAAAAAACTCTTGTACTGAAACCGAAACCTATATTATTGAGTGCATAATTGCGCCACGAATAGCTGAGCGCGAGGTTCCAATTTTTAAAGAAGCGGGCATTGATTGAGGCAGTTAAAGAAGGATAAATGGTATGGCGGTAGATGTCGGTCCTGGCCATTAAACCGGTATAGAATGTAGTGTTTAATTTGTAAGTACTACCGATAATCAATTTAGGAACTAAAGTAGACACATAATTTTTGTTTGAATATTTAAAATTAAAAGATTGGCTTACGGAATCTACAAGGTTATTAAAATAGTCGATGCTGTTAAAAGCTGAACCTGCACCAGTTCCTGTAAAATCAATAGTGCTTTTTTCGCTGAGTTTGTGTGTGTTTTTTCTCCAGTATAAGCCACCTAAATCGAGAAGGCTTCCATAAATGGTAACATTAGAATTTCTTTTGCGGATGAAACCGAAATCGAGTGCGATCCCAGGATTATTGAAATTTAATAATAGTCCACTAATATTTAATTCCTGCATCTCTAATGTGTTGATAGTTCCATCGGGATTTAATATTGCATTGGCAGGTGCCGTTGCATTTACCCGCATCTCTGAATTCATATTTAATTCGTAAGTATCTTCATCAGTAAATATTCGATGGCGAGAACGTGAAGTGAAAATATTTCCTAATCCGAACAACACCTTTATGTGGGTGCCTAAAAAGAGATTTTCATTCATTTCACGAGAGAATCCGAAAGCAAATTCTCTATAGTAATTAAAGTTTACTCGAGGACCTGTAATACTAATGTTTTCGCCTGTAAAGCTTTGATTTCCGTACCAACCTAGATAAGCAAGGCTTTTTGGATAGGCTGTCATAAAATCAACTTTTTCGCTGATATAAAAAGTGTAATAATCTTTTTTGTTTCTAAATCCAAAAGAAAGCCAATTGTAATGAAATTCAAATGTAAGCATATCGGTTCTATGGGCTTTTTTGAAAAAATTATTGATATTAAACCGAATGCTGTCATCACTTCCTTCGTTTATAAGATCATTGTATGAAAATCCAGTTAGTCCCGCATCGATATGAATGGAAGATAAAGCGGGAATTCCAATAAAATATTTACAGTGATGTTGAAGAGCAGGGTTTAGGAGATTTGCTTGCGGAACTGTAGTCATAAAATAGAAAGTGTTACCCTGCTGTGCGGATATTGAAATTGAAAATAGAATGAAAAACATTGTTATATAGTGGATGCGGGAATTCATTTTATTCACATGTATATATTAAAAGCTGGTAAGAGGGAAGTCAAAATCTATTCTTACGCCCATTTGAATATGTAAAAAATAATCTTTGTAATATTGAAAGAGTTGTAGATTTGAGTTTGAATTGTCGACTACAACGCTATAGATAACATATTTTACTAACATAAGGTTTTGCAATCTATTACCCGAAATAGTTACTTCGGTGCGTTTGAATGCTTCCTCTTCAATGCTTCCGTTATTATTTACTTTGGCATTTTCTACAAATTCCATGTTTACTGGTGTGAAAAGCGAATCTGTAAGCACCTGGTTTATATCGGCCAAATAAACTTGGATATTCGCATTGTTGGGAAATTGATTGTATGTATTCAAACGAAAAGTAACACTGTTCATTTTTTGAGTAGTACCGCTGAATTTCTCGAAATCAAAAAATAGGGTATCTCTGAATGTAATATACTTCATTAAGGAAAGAAAGAGAGTTAGTTCGTTGGAAGACATGTGCGAAACCCCTTCGATAGCCAGACTGGTTTTGCCTACGGGGAGCGCAAAAGAAGCCTGATATGCGTATTCCTGACTAACAGCGTAAAAATTGGGTTGTTTTTCGCAAGCCAAAAGGACTAAGAATGTAGGCAAAAGTATTAAAATTCGGGTTGGTGCTGCCATAACATTTTTATTACTAATACGTTTTTAAGTTCTATTTGTTCAAATAGAAGGAGTGATTTTCATCACCTAATATGCTCTTCTATAAAATGAATAAGACTATGAATTATTTTGATATGTATTTCCTGACAGCGGTCAGAAAATTTAGTATGAGGTGCTCTGATCTCAGCATGTGCAAGAGTAGCTAATTTTCCGCCATCTTTGCCAGTTAGCGCTATAATTTGCATGTTTTTATTTAGGGCTGTTTGGGCTGCGTTCACTATATTGGTTGAGCTTCCACTGGTACTGATTGCCAAAAGCACATCGCCGCTATTTCCTAGTGCTTCGATGTAGCGTGCAAAAATATTTTCAAAACCGTAATCGTTGGCAGCACAGGTGATGTGTGAGGCATCTGATATAGCAATTGCAGCCAAGGCTTTGCGTTCGTCTCTGAATTTACCAGTTAATTCTTCAGCAAAGTGCATGGCATCGCACATGGAGCCACCATTGCCACAAGAAATAATTTTTTTACCTTCCCGCAAAGCATTAACCATAATCATTCCAGCTTTTTCCATAGTGTCCCAATTGGAGGAATCAGACATGAATGCTTCCAATGTTTTAGCAGCCTCATTAAAATCTTGAATAAATATTTCTTTCATCATTTTTTGAAAATCAATATATCCTGAAAATCATATGTGTCTTTTTGATTTCTTGAAGAGTCCCATTTACCCAAATAGATTTTGTGTAAACGGAATTCATTTTTAACAGCCAGATTTTTTATATAGTCTAATTGATATGCAACATTGGCTTCTTTAACATTTTGATCCATGATGCGATATTCATTATAATCATAAGGAAAGTAAACGCTATCTGATACTTGAGGAATATAAGGTATTTGATACGTAAAAAAGGTAGCAAAGCAGGTTCCCCCTTTTTTTAATACCCTGTTAATCTCTTTGAAATATTGTTCAACATCATCTTTAATCATGTGGGTAAAAACAGAAGTGAGGATGATAAAGTCGAAAGATTGATTGGGATATGGAAAGATAAAAGAAGCGGAATTTGAATGTGCAGAAAGATTATAGAGATCATTTTTTAATGGAACATAAGTGAATTGAAAATTAGGATATTTTTTACTGATGTTTCTCTGACACCATTTAACGCCGGTATCTACTACATCAAAACCTTTGTAGCTGCCAGTTTTATTGAGGTATTTTGTAAGGGGAACAGCCATTCGCCCAATACCACTCCCAATATCCAAAACATGGTGATGGGGTTGTAAATCACCCCATTCTATAAAATAGTTCAAGAATTTTTCTCCTTGTTTTTTAAAATCGCCAGATCCGGTATAAATCAAACCACGGGGAGGACACATAGGGTCTCTTTTACCGGCTATTTTTTCCAAAACGTCAATAGGAAAGTATAAGATTCTTCGAGCCAGCAATCTGCCTTTTGGCGATAGTTTATAGTATATAAATCTGAATATTAGCAAATTACTCATAGAAAAATATTGAAAGGCGTTCTAATCAGCCTTGATACAAATTAACGAAATTTATCATAACAAAGTATCAAAATAATCTATTAACTTTGTAGCAAAAAGGGAAAATATGCCTCCATCATTTTTTAAGACAGTAAAACCTAGAGGTTTTCAGTACACACCTCGTTATTATGATCCACGTGCGGAAGAATTAAAAAATATTGTAGCGCAAGGGGGTATTGAAGGAAAGCTGAATGTTAAAGTGGATCATATTGTTAGTTTTCGGGGAGAACGTTTGCATAGGGGTACTTTCAGAAATGGATTGGCAAATAGATCTAAGAATACAAATATTCGTTTTTTCTTGATACTGACCGTTTTGTTATTATTAGTTTATTATCTTATATTTTTCTAAAACATGCCAGACATCATCAGGTTGTTATCCGATTCATTAGCCAATCAAATTGCGGCTGGTGAAGTTATACAACGACCAGCATCGGTAGTAAAGGAATTGATGGAGAATGCTGTAGATGCAGGAGGGCATAAAATTCAAGTAATTGTTAAAGATGCCGGAAGGAGTTTGGTTCAAGTTATTGATGATGGCGGCGGGATGTCAGGTACTGATGCGAGAATGGCATTTGAGCGGCACGCCACATCTAAAATTTGTAAAACCGAGGATTTATTTGCCATCCGCACCATGGGATTTCGTGGCGAGGCATTGGCATCTATTGCTGCGGTAGCCGAGGTAAGTTTAAAAACCCGTTTAAGTGCAGATGAATTGGGAACTGAAATTCTTATAGCGGGTTCAAAAGTGCAAGCTCAAGAGGTAATATCTTGTCCGGCAGGATCAAATTTTATGGTACAAAATTTATTTTTTAATATTCCCGCACGCCGTAAATTTCTTAAGTCCAATACCACAGAGTTCAAACATATAATAAATGAATTCCAGAGGGTTGTAATGGCACATCCCGATAAGGAATTTCTATTGATACATAATGAAACGGAAGTGTATCAATTACCGGTTGAATCTTTGAAACAACGTATTGTACGAATGTTTGGTAGACACTATAATCAGGAACTGATAGATATTCATTCTGAGTCGAGCTTAATTAAAATTTCGGGATATATTGGGATACCTGAAGCAGCAAAAAAGTCGGCCGGAGAACAATATTTTTTTATCAACCAACGCTATATGAAGCATCCTTATTTTCACAGGGCCATTCAGAAAGCATATGATAAGTTGTTACCAGCCGAAGAAGTTCCCGTTTATTTTTTATGGTTCGAAACCGATCCTTCATGTATTGATGTAAATATCCATCCTACTAAAACAGAAATTAAATTTGAAGATGAGCAGGCAATTTGGCAAATAATACACGCAGCTGTGAAGCAATCATTAGGAAAATTTAATATTGTTCCAAGCATAGATTTTGATGTTGAAAAGAGCTTTGAAATGCCGTATGTTGGAAAAAACACGGTTATTCGGCCTCCGGTATCTACTGCAAACCCCCTTTATAATCCTTTTGATGAGGAGAAAACAATGGGTGCGGGTAGGGAGTATAAAGACAAGAATTTGCAGCAATGGCAATTAATTTATTCTGGATTAGAAAATAAATCAATAAATGATGATATCCCGCATCTATTTAATAATAGTGAAAATGGAGCATTAAAAATTGATCAGATTGAATCGAAGCGTAGTTTTTTGCAAATTAAAAACAAGTATATTTTGCTTCCTGTTAAATCGGGTATCATGATCATTGATCAGCACCGGGCACATCAAAGAATACTGTATGAAAAAATTTATCATGATTTAAATGACCAGCATTTTGTGAGTCAAAAAAATCTGTTTCCTGAGCGTATTGAATTAGCAGCCGACGATTTTTTATTAATATCGGAGGTGTTGCCAGTAGTGAATTCTGTAGGATTTGAGATTGATTCGCTAGGCGGAAACAGTTTGGTTGTGAATGCCTATCCTGCTTTTTTGGAACATGCTGATACTCGTGAAGTGGTGTATCGAATTTTAGAAGATATGAAACAACATCCCGATTTATATGTTAATAAGTTGAAGGAACAATTGGCAATGGTGATGGCCGATAGTTATGCCATACCTTATGGAAAACCATTGGGAGAGAGTGAAATATTAATGTTGGTTGATGGATTGTTTGCTTGTAGTAATCATAATTATGCCCCATCAGGAAAAGCCATCATGCATATATTGGAATTACAAGACATTGAAAAAATATTAAAATGATGAGAAATTTGCCCCCGGTAGTTAAGAATTTAATTATCATAAATGCATTGATGCTTTTGATTACTTACGTTTTAGAAGGTAGGTTTGGAATATCACTAACTAAGATATTGGGATTGTATTACTATGAATCGGAGTTGTTTGAACCATACCAGATAGTATCACACATGTTTATGCATGGTGGATTACCGCATTTATTTTTTAACATGTTTGCCTTGTTTATGTTTGGCGGTGCTTTAGAAAATCATTGGGGGAGCAAGCGATTTTTTATTTACTATGTTTTTACAGGATTGGGAGCAGCATTTATTCATACTTTGGTTTTGCATTTCCAGTTCGCTCAAATTAGTGATGCTATTGCTGTTTTTTATTCCAAGCCAACGCCTGAAATTTTTAGTTCTTTGATCAACCAACATTTTTCGGGTATTGAGTTTGATCGGGCAGCTATTAAGGCTTGGTATGGAGATCCGGGTAATGCTTCTATGATATTATCTGCAAAGGAATCGTTGAATGAATTGTATCAATCGCGATTGAATGTACCTACCGTTGGGGCTTCTGGAGCTGTTTATGGTGTTTTACTAGGATTTGGTATGCTTTTCCCTAACGTAGTGCTCATGTTGTTAATTCCCCCCATGCCTATTAAAGCTAAATATTTAGTTATTATTTATGGATGCTTGGAATTGTTCTTGGGAATATCGCAACCGGGAAGCCAAATTGCACATTTTGCTCACTTAGGGGGGATGATTTTTGGCATTATTATGATTCTATATTGGAAGAAGAACAGGACAAATAATTATTTTTAATATATGAACCCATTGCTTCAAGAAATTGTGAACCGGTTTAAAAAAGGTTCGGTATATACCAGGTTGATTTATATTAATTTGACATTGTTTTTAGTATACCATTTGTTAGGATTGTTTTTATTCTTATTTCAAATAGAAGGTATTACTGACCGCATTGTTGATTTTATGGGGGTTTCGGCATATTTACCCGATTTATTGATTAGGCCTTATGGTGTGTTAACATATATGTTTTTTCATGTTGATTTTTTCCATATATTCTTTAACATGATTACGCTTTATTTCAGTAGCATTCTTTTTATTCAGTTTCTTGATGCAAAGAAATTATTGGTTCTTTATATTTTGGGTGGAATTTCAGGAGCCCTTTTGTTTATTGCGACGTATAACATATTTCCAGTATTTAATGTGAATCCAGGAAGCATAGCTATTGGTGCATCAGCATCGGTTTTGGCTATATTAATTGCGGTTGCGGTATACCGCCCCGATTTTGAAGTTAGTTTGCTGTTGTTGGCAAGAGTTAAGCTTAAGTATATTGCGCTTTTTATTGTAGTTATCGATTTGATTAGCATTCCTAAAGGTAATGCAGGAGGACATATTGCTCATTTGGGCGGCGCATTATATGGTTATGTGTTTATCATTTTATTGCGAAAAGGATATCAACCGGGCATTTTTATTTTCAAAATTTTAGATGGTATTGCAGGATGGTTTAAACCAAAGAGAAAGATGAAAATTACGTACCAACGTCCCAAGAGTGATTTTGAGTACAACCAAGAAAAGGTTACGAACCAAAAAGAAGTAGATCGTATATTAGATAAGATTGCCAAAGGAGGATATGATTCGTTAACCCGCGAGGAAAAGAGTTTTTTGTTTCAACAAAAGAATTAAATGATTAGAAAAATTATAAACAATATCAGTCTTTTTCTAAATCTATTAGCAGCTATATTATTGTTATTGTGTTACATAGCGCAATATATTAATCCAGCTAAATATTGGCTTTTTGGATATTTTTCACTCTTGTTTCCTTTTGTGTTAATTTTAAATATTTTTTTTATAATATTTTGGATTATTAAGGGGAAAAAGTATTTTATTATTTCACTTTTGTTATTTTTATTAAGTTTTAAATTGTGGATTTCGTTTTATAAAGTGCCCTTCACAATGTTTAAAAAGAATGAGGATAAGAGAATGAGCTATAAGGTGCTGTCATTTAATGTGCGGGGATTTAATGTTTATAATTGGATTGAAAGCAAATCAGTTTCAAAACGTATTTTTGATTATATTGAAGAAGAAAATGCCGATATTATTTGTATGCAAGAAGCTGCAATAATAGAAAGTAAGAATTTGGGATACGCAGAATTATTAAAAAGAGTTTATGCTACTCCCTATCATCACATGTATTCGGGAGCAGGTGTAGGAAATAAAGGCGATCGTTTTGCCATTGCCATATTCAGCCGATACAAGATTATTAATAGAGGTACATTAACATTAGAGAAGACCAATAATTTAAGTATATATGCCGATATAGTTATGCGTAAGGACACTGTGCGGGTATATAATTTGCATTTGCAATCGTTAAAATTCATAAAAGAAGATTACGATGTTATTGATACTGTTAAACTGAAGTATACTCCTAAAGAAATTACTACATTGCTTCAGATGCACAGGAAGATTAAGCATGCATTCAGGTTACGGGGTTCTCAATCTCAAATTATAAGCAAGCATATCAGTAAATCTCCTTATAAAGTTATTGTTTGTGGCGATTTTAATGACACACCTTCATCGTATACATATTATAAAGTTAAAGGCAATTTGTATGATGCTTTTTTAATATCTGGATCAGGTTTTGGCTATACCTACGCGGGAAGTTATCCATCATTCAGAATAGACTATATAATGCATTCTAAGAATATTCATACATTTGGTTTTAAAGTCGATCAGGTTCCCTTGTCTGATCATTACCCTATAAGTTGCCGGTTTTATTTTAATGAAGCCGATCGCAAAAAATAGAAAAGGTGATGCATCGCACCAAATTTAATTAACCTTTTACGCAAACTTACCGTATATTTGAAATAAAAAGTATTTAGTATGAGGACGGCTAGCTTAGGAATTTGGGTTTTTGTAATTATGTCAACGGTATTCAACGTCTTTGGTAATGGAGAAGTTGATAGTTATATAAAGAATGGTTATTCTAAGATTGAGAACTGCGAGTATTATGAAGCTATTCGTGAGTTTAATAAAGCAGTAAAGCTTTCGTCGCAATCGGCTCTAGCATTCAGAGGCAGGGCAGAAGCGAAACTTTCAATATCAGAATACGGAGAAGCGTTGTTTGATGCCAATAAGAGTATATTAATTGATAAGAACTATGCGGAGGCTTATTTAACACGTGGTAAGGTATACGCAGGAATGGGTAATTATATTGATGCATTAACCGATTTTCAGGTATCATTAGCATTGAGTCCAGATTTAACCGAATCCTTTGTGCAGCGAGTGCTAGTGTTGCATCAATTGAATAGAACTAAAGAATCGTATACATTAGTGAATGAAGCCATAAAGCAAGGCAAAAATCTTGCATCCAATTATTACGCCAGGGGTATTTTGAACAGTTTAACGGGCAAAGAAAACAAAGCTATAAGTGATTTAACCAAATGTATTGAAATTGATAAGGATTATAATTCTCATAGTGTTTATATGGCTAGAGGAACAGTGATGATGAAATTATTGGATTATGCAGGCGCAATCAATGATTTTGGAATTGCGATAGGTTTGAAGCCTAAGAATGCTACATCGTTAGTAGCTAGAGGATTAGCGTATTATGAGCTAAGTAAGTACCCAGAGGCAATAGGTGATTTTAATGCATCATTATCATTGAACCCTAATAATGGAGCGGCATACTATAATTTGGCCATGTCACATTATAAACAAGAAGAAACTAGCAAGGCCTGTGAATTTTTCCACAAAGCCTGTTCTATGGGGAATAAAAATGCATGTAAAATGGCAGTATTGAATTGTTCCGAAATAAATAAGTAAATTTACGGCGCTTTTAAACAGAAAGTGCACATGAAGTTAACGGTAGTTATTGTAAATTACAATGTTAAGCATTTTATCAGACAATGCTTGTATTCTGTAAGAGAAGCCTTGGAACTTATTTCGGGGGAGGTAATTGTAGTTGACAATAATTCGGTTGACGGCTCTTGTCAGATGATTCGAGAGGAATTCCCTGAAGTAGCACTTATTGAAAATAAAAAAAACACCGGTTTTTCAGTAGCCAATAATCAGGCAATACGGATGGCCCAGGGGGAGTATATTTTATTGCTTAATCCGGATACTGTTGTTCAAAGAGATACCTTATTTAAGTGTGCGGAGTTTATGGATCAACACCCTGAAGCAGGCGCATTAGGGGTAAAAATGATAGATGGGAAAGGGAATTTTTTGCCTGAATCGAAGCGATCATTACCAACCCCACTGATTGCTTTTTTTAAGATGTTTGGTTTGTCACGATTGTTTCCGCGTTCGGGCTTTTTTAATCGGTATAATTGTGGACATTTAAGTGAAAATGAGATCCATGAAATTGAGATATTAGCAGGAGCATTTATGTTTATGCGGAAAACGGCATTAGATAAGACCGGATTATTAGATGAAACGTTTTTTATGTATGGCGAAGACATTGATTTGTCGTACCGTTTGATTCAATCAGGATATAAAAATTATTATTTCCCCGAAACACCCATCATTCATTATAAGGGAGAAAGTACAAAGAAAGGCAGTATAAATTATGTTGTGTTGTTTTATAATGCTATGATCATCTTTGCGCATAAGCATTTTAGCAAGAGCAATGCGTTTTATTTTTCCCTCTTGATTCGTTTGGCAATTTATTTTAGGGCATTTATGGCTCTGATACAGCGTTTTATTGTAGCCATTGCTGTTCCTTTAGCCGATGCCGCTATAATTTACTCCGGATTTTTATTGATAAGACCTTATTGGGAAAAATTTAAACCCGATGGAGGTAATTATCCTGAGGTATTTATAAAATGGATAATTCCTGCCTATGTTTTGATTTGGGTTTTGTCATTGTTGTTTAATGGAGCTTATGATCCTCCGGTAAAAATGAAGAGAACCATCCGGGGACTGCTCATAGGTACTTTGATTATTCTTTCAATATATGCGTTGTTGCCATTGGAATTTCGTTTTTCCAGAGCGTTGATATTATTAGGAACGATATGGTCCTTATTATTTATTCTACTGTTCAGGTATTTTCTTCATCTGGCAAAGCTTAGTAATTATCGTATTGGCGATATTAAAAAGCGTATTGTTATAATTGGCGAAGTGGGTGAATGCGATAGGGTAGCAGATATATTGAGACAAACCCATATACGACCCGAAATAGTTGGATTTGTTTCACCCAATGAGGTTCATAATGGCGATTATATAGGCCATTTGGAGCAAATTGATGATATTATTCGGGTGTATCAGGTAGAAGAAATTGTATTTTGTGCTCGAAATATTGATTCAGGCACTATTATCAGGAATATGCTAGAATTATCGAATGCACAACTCGAATATAAGATAGCCCCTCCCGAGAGTCTTTCTGTAATTGGCAGTAATTCAATTGATACCGCAGGTGATTTGTACTTGATTAATTTGAATTCTATCAATAAGCGATCTAACATTAGGAAAAAGCGTATTTTAGATTTTTTAGTATCCATAGGTCTTATTATAATCTGGCCATTGATGTTTTGGTTGTTGCATCGGCCTTTTAATGCAATTTATAATGCTGTTAGGGTATTAACAGGTCAACTTACTTGGGTTGGCTACGAGGAATTCGTTGAAAATAATAAGCTTCCAAAGATAAAGAAGGGGATTTTAACGCCTTTAGATGGATACAGAAAAGTGAAGCTGGATGAGTCGGTATTAAGAAATTTAAATCATTTATATTCAAAAGATTACAAAGTTTTAAATGATATTTTGATTCTATTTAAATCCTTTAAGGAATTAGGAAGGTAAAAAAAAATAAAAAGGGGTATGTAAATTCAATAAAATCATTATATTTGGGTTTTATTAGTTGAAGTGTGTAAATTTGTGAGTATTGTTAATTTTTAATCCATAAAATATTCTTTGCAATGAAAAGTATTTTTACAATATTACTTGGAATAGCATTGTTTTTTCCTTCGTTACATGCGCAATCACCTATGGATGCGTTAAAAGAAGTATTTGATGATGCTGAATATTTTTTTCACAGTGGTGAATACAATGAAGCCTTATTGAATTATCTTAAGATATACCGAAGGGGACAGCAGAACAATTCGCATATTAATTATCGAATTGGGGTTTGTTATTTGAATTCACCTGATAAGCTAAAAGCAATAACTCACTTGGAAGTGGCTGTTAAAAAAGTTTCGGATAAGTTTAAAGAAGGGATGATACGAGAAACCTTGGCGCCGCTTGACGCCCATTTGTATTTAGGAAATGCATACCGAATTAACAATGAATTGGAAAAAGCGATAAAGCAATATGAAGTTTTTAATGGTTTGATTGCTGATCCTAAGAGTGCAGATGTTATTTTTTCGAACAAGCAAATTGAATCAGCAAAGAATGCAATTGATATGCAGCGCAACCCTCTTAATTGTGATAAAGAGATATTGGCTCCACCCATTAATAATTCAGCAGCTAATTTTAATGCAGTAGTGTCGGCTGATGAGAATGTTATGGTTTATATCAACAGATTGAGGTTTTATGATGCGATCTATTTCTCGAGAAAAGTAAATAATAGTTGGTCAGCCCCTGAAAATATAACTCCTTTTATTCAATCAGATGGAAATCAATACTGTTCTTCATTATCGGCAGATGGCAAAATTTTGTTGCTTTCAAAAGAAGACAATTACGATAGTGACATTTATATAAGCAATTACGATGGCCGCACCTGGTCAAAATCAGTTCCCGTAGGTAAGAATATCAATACAAAATATTTTGAATCGCATGCAAGTATTTCCCCTGATGGACAAACTCTTTATTTTGCCAGCAATAGAAAAGAAAAAAACTCAAAAGGTGAAATGGATTTATACTATTCTGTAAAGGATGGTTCGGGTGAATGGGGATTGCCTCAGAATATAGATATTTTAAATTCCAATCTAAATGAAGATTATCCTTTTATTTCGGAAGATGGCCTGACATTATATTTTTGTTCACAAGGACATAAAAATACGGGTGGTTATGATATATTCTCTTCAACCCGAAACGGAGATTCTTGGTCTGATCCTGTTAATATAGGTTATCCAATTAATACAACGGGAGATGATATTTTTTATCAACCTGTAAAAGGCGGTATGTACGGATATCAAGCATTGTATCCTACCATAGGAGGTCACGGCGATCAGGATATTGTTCGTTGGGAAATTTATTCTGGAAAAAACCCAGCTAAGGTTAAAGTTATGGGAAATTTGAGTTCTTTGGGTTTGCATAATGAGAAGAAAGTTAGTATAAAAGCGCTGAATACGGTTACAAACGATACCATATCGGTATTATTGGATATCATTACCAAGGATTTTAATTTTAGAGCCAAAGCAGGTGTTTATGAATTATTATTTTTCATAAATGATACTGATTTGAAAAAATCAAAACCAATTAGTATACCAGCAACTGCGCCAAATTCAGAAGTGAAAATTATTCCTGAGTTGTTATCATATATAGATAGGCAATATTTTAAACCTGAGAAGGAATCATTCCTGTTGGCAGGAAAATAACAATTAATATTTATGTTGCAACGTATTGTATTATCATTATTAGTTGCATTGCTTTATTGTCAGGGTGTTCTGAAAGCTCAAAACAATGAAGCTTTTGAGAACGCCATTTATTTTTTTAAGGAGGAAGATTTTCAGGAAGCAGTCTACTTTTTTTTAAAGTTGAATGAGTCAGATCCAAGCAATTTCAATGTTAATTATTTTATTGGCCATTCTTATTTAAATATTCCAGGCGACGAATATAAAGCTTTGCCTTATCTTCAAAAAGCGATTGAAGGCATTAACATGAAGTATAAGAAGAATGATATCAATGAAAGGCAGGCACCCCCGCATGCATTGTATTATTTGGCATACACATATAAACTTACCAATCAAATTGACTCAGCCCGGTCGTATTATTTGAAGTTTTTAAATCTTCCTAATGTAGGAAAGAAATACAATTTGTCTTTTATTGAAAAAGAATTAAAGGCTTGTGAGCAGGCTAAATATATTGTAGATAAGCCTATTATAATGAACAGAACCATTCTACCTGCATTAATTAACAATCCTTCTCCTAATAATAATGCATTGGTTTCTGAGAATGAAAATGTAATTGTTTTCATGACTCATTTGAAATTTTATCAAGCCATATTTATGTCTGTTAAAGTAAACAATGAATGGTCTGATCCGGAAAACATAAGCCCGCAAATTGGTTCTGATGGTGATTGCAAGCCAGTTTTTTTAAATTCAGCAGGAAATTATTTATTGTTATCGAGAAAAATTAGCAAAAGCAATTATGATATTTACGAAAGCAGTTTAACTGATCATGTATGGTCGAAAATGGCTCCTTTAAATGATAATATTAATACACGCAATGCTGAGTCTCATGCCAGTATGACTAAAGATGGCAGCTTGCTTTACTTTGTAAGTGATCGTTCAGGTACTTTCGGACAGAAGGATATATGGGTAAGTAAACGAAATGCAGATAATAATTGGGGCAGGCCTGTAAATGCGGGGTCAAAAATCAATACTTCGGAAAATGAGGAAACGCCTTTTATTACAGGTGATGGGAAGGTGTTATTTTTTGCTTCAGAGGGACACATGAATATGGGTGGATTTGATATATTTTATTCTAAGCAAAATTCTGACAATAATTGGGAGCCTCCTGTTAATATTGGTTATCCTATTAATACTACCGGTAATGATTTATTCTATTTCCCAATAGCTAATGGAACAATTGCATATATGAGTCAGGTATTGCCCAATTCATTCGGAAAAGAAGATATTTTTAAAATTGAAAACACCTCATTAAAATACGAATTACATCGTTACACTGGCCGGTCAGATAATGAAATGATCCATTTTGATATTATTGATATGAATACTAATGATACCATAATGTTCAGGTACGATAAGATATTTCAGAATATAACTCCGGTAAAAGTCCCTTCTCATATAAAAATTCAAATCAAACAATAAAGTGGCATTATTATCAAATGAAAACATCTGCTTAAGAGCACTAGAACCTGGAGATGTTGATTTGTTATATCATTGGGAAAATGATTGTAATATTTGGCATGTTAGTGATACACTCAGTCCATTTTCAAAAGATATTTTGAAAAAATACATTGCACAATCGCATCAAGATATTTGGCAAAACCAGCAATTGCGATTGATTATAGATCGTTTGGATACAGAAAAGAGTATTGGATGCATCGATTTATTTGATATTGACGCATTGAACAGAAGGGCTGGGATTGGAATTTTAATTGTTGACGACGAGGATAAGCAGCATGGATTTGCCAGTAGTGCAGTGAAATTATTGATGCGATACTGTTTTGAACATTTATTTTTGCATCAGTTATTTTGTACTGTAGAGGCTGATAATACTGCTAGTATCCGCTTGTTTGAGAATGCGGGATTTAGAAAAACTGGAATGCGGGAACAGTGGAAAAAGGTAAAAAATGGGTATCGGGATGAATGTTTTTATCAGTATATAGTTTCATAAAGAATGGTGGCACTGAATTTTCCCGGGTTTGATTTTAAATTTCGACAAGACGATAATAATCGTGAATATATTTGGGACTCATTCCGAAAAAAATATGTAGCCCTTACACCTGAAGAATGGGTTCGTCAGCATATTGCCAGGTATTTAACGGAGTATAAAAAGTACCCTGAAAGTTTATTATTGTTAGAAGCTGTAATCACGATCAATTCAATGAAAAAGCGAGCAGATATTGTAGCCTACTCAAAAAGCGGCGATCCATTTTTGCTAGTAGAATGTAAGGCGCCAAGTGTTGCTATCAATGAAAAAGTTTTTCATCAGGTTGTTCAGTACAACTGGGTGTTAAAGGTTCCTTATATATTAGTAAGTAACGGTTTGCAGCATTTTTCATGTAAGATAGATTATATTAAACAGGTTACATCATTTTTAGAGGATATTCCTGATTATGATATTTGTTTGCCTACGCATGATTAATGGTTCCAATTAGCCCTATTCATTTCTAATAGCCGCGTTTTATGCATATTTAATATGTATTGAACAATCTTATTCATTGTTTGTTTACAGTCTTTACAGAGTATTGTTTAATAATTAGTTTATGCAGTATTGCTTATCTTATATAATAAATTATTTAGGTTTCTATCAGAGACTGAAAAATAATTTTCTATTTATCAATGATCTTATAATCAGAAAAATAAGTATTTCATTACAGCCATTAAAATCTTTTTATTATGATAAAATCTACCTTATTAAGTCGGTTTAGTATAGCACTATACTTTATGTTTAGTAGTTTGCTTATTCATTCTCAAGCATTTTCGTTTTTTTATCCGCCAACAGGTTCACCGGGCAATACTTTAACCATTGCAGGAAGCGATTTTAGTTTGATCTCTTCTGAAAATATTGTTATAGTTGGAGGTATTAGAGCCAGCGTTCTTTATTCAACCGGAACTGAAGTTGCGGTAACTGTACCAGTGGGTTCATCAACATTTGCTCCAGTTTATTTGATATCAAACGGAAAGGTGATGTCTTCTTTGGGGACTGCTTCGCAATATTTCAAGGTTATAAGCGATAATCCTCAGGCACCCACTTTTGGGTCAAGTTCTGTTACAGCAGGAACTTCTTCTGTTGGTATTGATGCTGCTGATTTTAATGGGGATGGTTTTCTGGATATTGCTGTGGCTTCGAATGGAGATAATTCTGTGAAGATATTGTTATCAAATGGTGCGGGAGTTTTTTTAGCTCCTGTTTCATATGCTGCATCGGGAGCATATGCCTTAACAATCAATGATTTTAATGCCGATGGAAATTTTGATATTGCTGTAACCGATTATACAGGAAATAAAATACATATCTTACCTGGTAATAGCAACGGAACCTTTGGTTCTTCTACTTCAATTAACGTAGGCTTAAGTCCAGCAAGTATTGTTGCTGCCGATATTAATAAAGATGCTAAGATTGATTTATTAGTGGCTAATGAAGGCGACAATAATGTGGGTATATTGATAGGTGATGGAGCAGGCATTTTTGCAGCTCCTGTTAACTACACTGTAGGCACATCTCCTAAGTCATTGGTATTTTCAGATATTAATAATGACTTTAATTCAGATATTCTGGTCGTAAATTCCGGTAATAATACATTAGGTGTTTTATTATCAGATGGGGTAGGTGGTTTTGATGCCATGCTTACTTATGCTACGGGAAGTGTTCCTGTTGCTTTAGAAATAGCCGATTTAGATATTGATGGTGCAACGGATGTTGTGGTTTTAAATAAGTCTTCGAATAATATATCTGTCTTCCTTGGTGATGGTATGGGAGGACTTAATAATGGAGTATTATATGATTGTGGAAACAATGGAAGTGACTTGAGTTTAGCAGATATAGATGGCGATGGGTTTCTTGATATTTTAGTTGCTTCAAATAGCAATCAAGTGGGCATTCTATTTGGTTTTGTGGGAGGAGCTTTTGGTTCCGAAATTCCATTTAACAGCTCTGGAGCTGGAATGATTATTCATGGCGACTTTAATGCTGATGGAAAAGTGGATATGGCTGCATCAAATAGCGCAAATGGAAATGTGAATTTATTGATAAACGGAGCTTCTGGTGGCGGCGGTAATTGTGCATTAACGGCAGCAATAACCAAAGTACAAGATGTTAGTTGTGCAAATTGTAGCGATGGTTCTGCATTTGTTTTAGCTAATGGCGGAAAAGAACCTTATATTTATGAGTGGAATAATTTACAGAATACAGCGAGTGTTACCAATTTCATAGCAGGCACATATTCGGTGCTTGTAACAGACGCAGATTTATGTACGGCAATGGCATCGGTTATTATCAGCAAGCCTTATGTGCCTGTTGCTACACCTGGGAATGCTCTTATGTTTAATGGTTTTGATAGTTATGCCGATTTGGGAGATGGACCGGAATTGGATTTTGGTACCAGCAATTTTTCTTTGGAAGGATGGATACATACTACAGCTCCAACTACACAGGTAATTATTGGTAAAAGCGACTTAAGTAGTGGTTTCTGGTTGGGGCTAGATAATAATAAAGCCGTATTTACAATTGGTGGAATTCAAGCCATAGGAACGAGTATTGTAAATGATGGAAAATGGCATCATTTGGCGGGTGTTCGTTCGGGCGGAACAATGTACATTTATGTAGATGGCAAACTGGAAAATTCTATTGCCAACTCAACCAATATTTTAGCTGCGGGCAATCTGGAGATGGGTATTTATCAAGGGGGCTATCCTTTTGAAGGATTTATTGATGAAGTGCGGGTTTGGACAATTGGGAGATCGGAAAGCCAAATTCAGCAAGGAATGAAAGATACTGTTGCTATTACAAGCAGTGGTTTATTGGCTTATTACCGACTCGACGAAACAGATGGAATTAATTTTCCTGATATAAGCGGAAATGGATTTGACGGGACAACTATAAATATGTTAGGATTTGAGTGGGCAGAATCATTGGCTATGGTGGAAGTTATTGCTGCTAATGCTACAGCTATTAATGCCACAAACTTTAATGCAAATTGGCTCAAACCAACTAAAGGTGTTATAAATAGTTATATATTGGAAGTAGCTAGCGATAGTGCTTTTACATCACCAATAGCAGGTTCTCCATTTACCATTGATGCTCCAGGATTATCTAAAGCTATTAGTGGATTACCAAGTGGAATAAAACATTTTTACAGGGTGCAGGCATACAATTTATCTTCTAATACCCGCACAGTATACTCTAATATTGTTTCAGTAAAGCATGAACTCATAAATGACCCGTCAGGTTTTGGATTGTATTTTGATGGCATTAATGATTTTGCTGAAAAAACAAACTTTACTACCCTACCTCAAGGAAGTGGTTCCAGAAGCGTTGAGCTATGGATAAAGCCGGATGCGGGATTTATAAATGGAACTGTTTTGTCTTATGGTTCAGCCAGTCTTAATAACATGTTTTCTATACAAATTGATGGAAATGGTTATCCTTTATTTAGTGGTTTTAATAATGACTTGATAGGAAATGTTAAGGTAAACGATGGCAAATGGCACCATATAGCACTGACATATACTAGTGGACAATTGTTATTGTATATCGATGGACAATTAAATCAAACAAAAGCCACTTCGCTTAATACATCGGGAACTAGTTTGCGATTGGGTCAAGCGTTAGCTCCTGCCAATGGCAGCAATTACAAAGGCATGATTGATGAACTTCGCATGTGGAATACAGCTCGAACGCTTCCGCAAATTCAAAACAATATGTACGCTGCTTTGGAAATTCCGTCTACAGGATTGATTGCTTATTATCCGGCTAATGATAGTGCAGGAAATACATTAAGCGATATTAGCGGAGGTAACCAAAACATTGTACTTCAAAATATGAATGACAATGCATGGAAAAAATCAGCCGTGATGACGGTGGTTGAATTAAATTCCATATCTGATATTAGTACAACCGGATTTAAAATTTCATGGACGCAACCTAGCAATGGAGTATATGATAATTACCTCTTAGAAATAGCAAAGGATTCTGCATTTACAGAACTAATTACCAATTATAATCCAAAAGTAATTAGCAGTGCAATCTTGGAAGATTTGGTAACAGCTCTCCCTATTAGTGGAGAGTATTATGCCCGGGTTTCAGCAATTGATTCAAAAACATCCACTCAAAGTGCATTTCATTATTCGTTTCCGAAAAAAGTATCGTTGTTGTGCGCCTTAGATTCTTTTCATGTTACGCTGAGCTATCAGCCTTTATGTAGCCCAGGAATTGTAAATATAAACACAAGTGGCAGTCAGCTGGGTGTAAAATATGGTTTTGCCCGCATCGCCGAAGATAGCTCACTAATTGTAATTGCCGAAGAAATAGGTACAGGAAATGCCCTTAATTTCTCTCAAACAGTTAACATTTCAGGTTCTTATATTGTATTGGCAAATGCTTCGGAAGAATGCAAGAGGGTAATAAGTAGTGCTTTTGAACTTACCGTAGGAAAACCTCAAATTACCGCATCGCTTATTCAAGACGCTTCGTGTATAACTTGTGCTGATGGAAAAGCTTTTGCAAAAGCAATTGGCGGAAAAGAGCCATACAGTTATGCTTGGTCGAACAATACAACAGTGGATACGATTAAAAATTTGGTGTATGGAAATTATCAAGTACAAGTTACCGATGCATTAGGCTGTAAAGACAGTACCGATATTTATATTTCATATAGAATTCCCGCACCGGGCTTATCATTAAACTTTGATGGGCTTAATGATCAGGTTAAAATGGATATGCAAAACATTCCAATAGGAAATTCTCAGTATACCATTGAGGCTTGGATAAACCCTACCGCTGCAAATAACAGTGTTATATTAGCATGGGGAGATGCTGGATCTGATTATAAATACAATGTTTTGAAATTGGTTGATGGAACAAAAATAGTCAATCAAACTGCAGCATCAGATGTTGCTATAAACGTACCAAATATGCTTAACAGATGGAATCATATCGCATTTACTTATACTGGATCTAGCCGATCATTTTATCTGAATGGTTCATTGATGAATACGCAACCCTTGACATCTTTGAGCGTTGCTGATACTAATTTTAGCATAGGTGCGTTTAATAATGCTTCGTTTTTTAGAGGACAAATGGATGAAGTGCGCATTTGGAATTATGCCCTTTCCGAATTAGATATTCGGGATAATATGTATAAAGAAATAGTTACTGTTTCTGGTTTGCGGGCATATTATTCATTTAACAATGTAGATTCGAGCAATGTTCTTCGTGATTATTCAGGGTTTAAAAATAGCGGACTTTTGCAAAACATGATACCAACTGCTGATTGGAAGCGTTCGTATGCAATGATTAGTAGTGTTCTGAATGATCCAACTCAAATCACATCTCAAGGATTTAGCATCAGTTGGGAAAAGCCTACGCTTGATACATCGGTTAACGCCTATTTATTGGAGGTTTCCAGAAACATGGAATTTACTGATTTAGTTAATGGATATAAGCCTTTAGCAACAGATAAAACCAGTGCGGTGATTACCGGATTGTCATCAGGCACAACGTATTTTGTTAGAGTGAGTCCTTATATATCGGCTTCTGGAGGCTTTTCTGCATACCATTTTTCTTCACCAAAATCGGTTACACCCGCTTGTGTTATTGAAGGCTCTTCATATACATTAACCGATGCATCATTGTGTTCTCCTGGTACTGACAGCATTTTTATAAAATCAACTTCGTCTACATTGACATATCGTTTGACGAATACAAAAGATAATTCGATAATACAAAGTATAGCAGGAAATGACACTACTATCGTTTTCGCATTTAATGTTGCAGAAAATAGCAATTATATTGTTACAGCAATTGAATTAAATAATCCTACATGTTTTAAACAAATTACACCGGTACTTGCGGTAAATATTAAACCGCTTAGCATTGCTGCTTCTTCAACCCGTTCTTCCTGTGAGGCATGTAATAATGGTACAGCCAAAGTACAAGTTAAAACAGGCACAGCGCCCTATAGCTATAGTTGGTCAAATGGCATTAATGAATCCAGTTCATCTTCTTTTTTACCTGGCGATTACAGCATTGTGGTTACTGATGCAAATAATTGTATTGATTCTGCATCTGTATCGGTGAAATACATTATGTACACACCAGGTACCGCATTACAAATGCAGTCAAACGATGGAGAAAAAGCGGCAAGTTTAGACAGTGAATTATTGAATTTTAGAATTGGCGATTTCACCATTGAAAGTTGGGTTAAGATCAACGGTGACGAAAGGCAATTTATAGGAGGAATGAAAGAAGAAGAAGTATTTGGTTTGAGAATAAATAAAGGTGAGGTGCTTTTTGTTATAAATGATGTACGTATTTCCGGAAAAGGATTAATTAATGATAATCATTGGCATCATATTGCAGGCGTTCGTAGTGGCGCTCAGGCAATGTTATATGTTGACGGAATTTTGCAAACAAGTACATCTAGTACTTTTGATATCAAGAATAGTCCACGTTTTGAAGTTAGAGTAAATGGTTATGTTGATGAAACACGTTTATGGAGTGTAGCCCGCACAGCTGCACAAATTCAATCGTTTATGCACGACACTGTTGCTACCCGTAGCAGTGGGTTGAAGCTTTATTACCGATATGACGATAAAGCGCCATCGGTTGTAGTGGCCGATGAAACAGGGAATGGATTAAATGCATCTATTAGCGGTATACCTGCAGAATTTGCATGGTCGCCCTCGTATGCAATTCTGACACCGCTACCAAGCAATGCAACCAATATTCAAAATACTAGTTTTGATGTTACATGGACTCAACCCGCATTTAAGAATCTAACAGGTTTTGTTTTTGAATTAGCAACAGATAAAAATTTTACCAAAAAAGTTTTGGGTTATGAAAATAAATATGTGAAATCCAATTCGCTTTCGGTAAGTGGATTGAAATATAAAACGCAGTATTACTATCGTGTGCGGGCAATTGATTCATTAACCAACGATACCAGTGCATATGC
>JAIFLP010000171.1 GCA_020049015.1 Bacteroidota bacterium
CCTTAAGTTTCTATCTTCCCGATATTGAATATGAATGTGGGGAACGAAAATACTGGAGTATGGAAACGGATATCAATGATTTCATTAATTCCTATTATATAACCATTGATCCACCGGGTGTTTCTAATATGGGGGTAGATTTTGCCATGTTGAGCCCAGTTTCTCAGATATACACCGTTACAGCAAGAGAAGTAAAAGGCATCAATATTGGAGAACAATGCCGATTTCAAACAAGCTTTAAAGCACAGGTGGTGCCCAAAAAAATTGATTTGGCATTTTCGCAAGACAAGCAATTTTTTTCTTCACCTCCCTTTGATGTCAACTTTTTTAATACTACACAAAATAAAGAAAATTACGATTTCGTATGGCACTTTGGCGATGGCAAATCGTTAGAAGCGGAACAAAATCCAATAAAACACAGTTATCAAAGCAATGGCGTATACGATATTACTTTAATTGCAATAGAAAAAGAAACTGGCTGTGTAATCGAAAAACATTTGAAAGAATGGATCTTTTGCGGGGGTGGAAAAGCTTGCGAATCAAGTGCAATCATTTCTTCCTATTGTTTAAACAGCCTATGCGATTTAAAATGCCTTAAAATAAAAACAGATATTCCCGATGCCAAATTTCAATGGAACAAAAACGGAATTCCAATTCATGATGCTACAAACGATTCACTAGTAGTATGGGAAAAAGGATGGTATTCCGCAACTGTTTATAACTTTGATTGCTCAATTAAAACATCGGAAAGTATCATAACGTTGAACGAAGCAGCAAATAATTCCTACCCGATTCTTGTGTACCCCAATCCAAGTAAGGATGTAATATACTTAACAAATCTTGCGGGAATAAAACAAATAGATATCATAACAACAGGTGGAATAATTGTAAAATCCATTATGAATGATGCAGAATATTTAGAGACAGATATTTCAGGACTTCACAATGGTATATACTTTATACGTTTTTCAAGTGAAACTAAAAATGAATATAAAAAAATAATTAAACAATAAAAAAAAATAAAATTATGAAAACCCTAAACCATTATTTAATCTGCCTGGCATTGTTATGTGCTGAAGCAAGCGTTTCTTATGCACAAATAACGGAATTTGAAAATCCGGTAATATTTAAAAAAGAAGTTCAGAGCAAAAAAGATTTATCCTTTAAAGGCTGGGATGATGAACAGAACAAATGGATACCTAAAAACATTGATCTCAATTGGCGAGGCAGTATCTCGTTCAGTAAGTTTTTTATTCAAAACACACTGAATGAAGGAGCGGGCTGGTCGAGAGGCTTGATTGCTCAAAACCTAAAATGGAGCGATGAAGCCAATGCCTTTATTACCGATGGAGTAAGTGAACAATCGGATTTTGCGGGTATACTATTTGATAACCTCGGAGATATTGCTTTTTATAATCGCAATCAACTGATAGGAGATAAGAAACAACAGTTCACAAAACTGGAATTGGAAGAATACAAAAGATTGTGGATCACACGTGGAGGCGATGTAAATATCAAGCAGGCATTGCAAATCGGAGATAAGAGACTGGACTATAAACTCCTTGGAAATCTTTCAGCCATGATAGGTGATAAGCAAGTGAAGGTATTTTCGAATGAATTAACAACACCTTCATATATCCAAATTAACAGCCAAAAAAATACTGGAAACGATTATGCCATTCAATGGTGCGATGAAAGCAATAATTCCCGCAATATGGGTTTGCTAATTCAACCTATGGGCAGAAATAAAGCCGGCTTAAAAATAAATCAAAACGGCTACATAGCTGCAGGGTACACTTTTCAATACAATGCCCATTTTAACGTTCAATCAAATAATTTTAATATTATAGATCTAAGAGCACAAACTGATAATAATACTGTAAAAGGATTGAATATGGAAATTACAGGTCCTCACAGTAAAGCATCAACCGCAATTTCTATAACTGCTGATAACAAAACCATATTCCAAGTAAATGGAAATGGCAACACTTATGTAAATGGCATACTACATGCCAGAGAATTAAAATTACAGCATCAGTTTAATTGGTCTGATTTTGTCTTCAAACCCGATTATCAACTAATGAGTTTGTTAGAAACAGAATCATATATTAATGAAAACGGTCATTTACCAGGTATTCCCTCTGCATCAGAAATTAGTGAAAATGGATATCAAGTAGGCGATATGGATGCCCTGCTATTACAAAAAATTGAAGAACTTACTTTGCATCTGATTGAACTAAAAAAAGAAAATATGAAATTAAAAAGCCAATTAGAATAATTAAAACGATAAGCTCGTTAAACCCTAAAACCATTCACAATGAAAATGATATTTAAAATATTTGCATTCCTATTTTTGATGATATCAAACTTTGCTTACAGTCAGTATTATCTAAAATATTTGAAGATAAATACTTCAACTAAATACGCTCCCATCTATAAAGCACGAGATTCAATATTGTTCCAAAACGGATATACTTTCGCTGCCACAGATGCAACTGAAATATATGCGGGCCTTGACAATAACCTAATGTATCCCGCAAGCCCTGTTTTTCTTCAACCTAATCCTGAACAGTTAATGAGTAGAGACAATCCAACAGGAAGCACTCCAGGTAATGTGAATATTACTCCATCAGGTGCTTTTAATTATTCAATACCACTCTCGTTGCCTGCCGGATTGGGCAATAATATTCCTACACTAGCTGTAAACTATAACCATCAGAGCAGTCAAGGCATATTCGGAATGGGTTTTCAATTATCTGGTTTATCTACTATAAGCCGAAGATATAAAAACTATTACAGTGATGGCAGTTTAAACGAGGTAACATATAATGATTATGAAGATTCGTACGCCCTGGATGGCTCGCCTTTATACGCTAAATCAAAACCTGAAGGCAAAATTATACTTGGAACAGAAAATGAAAGTTATACCAAAATAAGCTTTGATATCAATCAGGATATCTTTAAGGTTGAATCAGCCAATGGTTCTGTTGTATATTATGGAGACCCTGAAAATAAAAATCATGCTCGTATTAAAAATGGAGAATTTACATTGATTTGGCAGATGTACAAAAGTATTGATATGCATGGAAATATAGTGCTTTACCATTACAAAATAATTCCGGAAACCCAACAAAGCGTTATAGATAAAATTGAATATGGGGGAAATGAAAAAATAGGCTCATCGCCTATGAACATCATAATTTTTCAATATTCCTATGGCGATCAAAAGCGAAACCGAGTGTTTTCATCAGGTGTAAGTCAAATTAATAATACGCTGATTGAACAAATAACCATCGAATCCGGCGGGGCAATTTATAGAAAATATTATTTTAAATACTACAAACCATCGGGTTCATTTGTCCCCTATCTATATTCTGTTTTTGAAGAAGCACCAGACAAATCAACAAAGAATCCTACTGTCTTTACCTGGAACGATACTCAAAACACACGCAGATCAACAAATGAATCCTATCATGTTAGTCTTAAGCTAGAAAAATATTACGATAAAGATGGTAAGCGTAGATTTCAAACCAGTGACTTAAATGGAGATGGAAAAAATGAAGTAGTCTCTACGCCCGATAAGGACGATTATCTTGCGGGTTTTTCGGGAGACGACTATTTAGAAATAATCTATTTCGATACTGACTATCGAAGAATCAGAACTCCTTTACCGCATGGCTATAAAAATATGATTGTAGCAGATTTTAACGGAGATGGAAAAAGCGATATCCTATTTCACAAAGGTCTATTCAATAATGGAAAACTAAGTTTCATCCGCAATAATAATAGCATGCCTGGCGCAAAAAACCTATTGGATATTGAGATCAAAATAATGACATATAACTATAATCAAAATATACTACAAGAAATAGATCCCGTTGTTCCAAGTTACAACTTAATTACCAAAAACAAAGATGTAACATTTGATATTATGCCCGGTGATTTCAATGGCGACAGGCTCTTTGACATTGCCTTCATGAACAATCAAGTAATAAATATATGCATAGCCAAATTAAACAATGGAAAACTCAATTTTGAGGTAATTGAAAAATCTATATCTGATAAAGGCCAGTTTTATATAGGCGATTATAATGCAGATGGCGCATCTGATTTAATACAGATTAAAGATTTAGGTACGTTTGTACATTACTTTAAAAAATCAAAAACCGGCAATGGTTATCTTGATTATAACAATACCAAAGTTTCAGATATTATAACCTCAACCGCTTATTTGAGTTGCGGGGATTTCAATGGTGATGGATCAACCGATTTCTTGCATAAAAGAAATGTTTACCTGGGCAGCGGAAACTCAAATTATCCGGCGTTTAAGTCTGAAGTGGAAAAGGATTATGAAGACAGATTGAGTTATGATTTTAATATGGATGGAAAATCAGATTTTTCCAGATCCTACTTATGGGGTGACGAAAAAAGCATGAAATTGGCATTGGATATTAATTATTCAGATGGTTATATGGAAAGACATAATCTATTATCCGATTTAGATAATCCCAACTATTTTCAATTGCTTTGGGTAGACTTTCAAGGTGATGGCGACCCTGAATACTTTCTTACCTATGCTGAAGAAACAATACTCCAGTGTAATCAAAACATACATACAGATATGAATCATCCTTGTAATTGTAATAATAATATCAATTCAGGCTTGCCAGTACCGGAGACTTGTTATACAAATAGAGTTGCGATTGAATCTGGTGGTACTATATTGGACTACATCGATAATCTTTTCAAAGCACGAGAATACTATTACAAAATTGGACATTTAAATGAACAAAACATCCCCAAAATAATAACAAAAATAACAGACGGCCATTTTAATGTTGTAAATATTAAATACAATACATTAACAGATAAAAGCGTTTGTAAGGTAAGTAATTCTGATAAATACTCTTATCCAATTTTAAGCAATTCAGTACCTATAAGAGTAGTAGAAAACTATAGCATCGAATACCAGGATATCATACAAAGCAAAATAGAATTCCAATATGAAAATCCCTTTTTCAATTTATTGGGAAAAGGTTTTATAGGCTTCGAAAAGCTTTGTCAGAACAACACGATAGCTCAAACCATTTCAACAACCAAATTGGAATTTGATTGGAGGTTTTGTACCTGCAAAAAACAACATAATATGCTTAGTTTACATGATGGAACCATATTAGAATCTGATTTTTCGGAATTCGAAACGCATGATCTTACAACAAAATATCCTGAAAAATTTAACATAACAATACCTGTTTATAGCGAAAAAACAGATATCAATCAAAATACCATTAAAGAATCTAGGAGCTACAAATTAGAGAATATAAATAAGCATGCCATCCCAGAGTCAAAAACAATAACTTTAAGCAATCACGAGAATAAAATCCATTCCACCACTTTTGTTAGTAACACCACAAAAGATGTAAACGAATTTAGCATCATTAGCAAAACTAATACAACAATCAAAACTGCTGATGATATGGTATTGTCCAGTGAGGAATTCATATTCGACTCCAAGCGCCCTTTTTTGGTAAAAGAAATGCGAAATGAATTGCAATTTCAAAACCAAGCCAAAGTGTATTCAAGTCAAGTGTTTCAATATGATGACTACGGGAACTCAAAGCTAATAAGAAAAATAAATAAAACAGGCAGTACTCAAATTAACAATACCTATTCAGCCGATGGAAGATTTTTGATTGCCAGTGAAAATGAATTGCAACATAAAACACAAACTAAATATAATTTATTTGGTTGGAAAGAATCTGAAACCGATATCAATAATCTCACAACAAACTATAGATATGATGCCTTTGGAAGGCTTATAGAACAAACAGCTCCTGATGGCAATTGGATAAAATATAAATATGAATGGGGTATCGGTAATGGGCATCAATGTATTCGTACAAAAGCATCTAATAGTCCCGATGTGAATACTTACATCGATCAGCTAGGCAAAGAATATCTTAGAGAAACTTACGATTTTAATGGTAAAGAGATATGGGATCGAGTAAAATACAATCAAAAAGGCCAATTGTTTTTTAAATCGGGTTTGAAATATGCAGGCGATCCGACAAGCTTAAATGAAACAAATTATGAATACTATCCTGATGGCAGAATTAAAAAAACCTATGGTAGAAATAACAAAAATGAAGTTAGTTATGAATATGGCCCGAATAAGGCATCGGTAACATCAGATGGAAAAACCATTATTACTGAAAACGACGCTGCAGGTAATCCAATAAGTGTTAATGAACCTGCCGGAGAAATCAAATATAAATATAACGCAGCTGGTAGCGTAATTGAAATAACAGCTCCAGGCAATACAATAACGAAAAAATACGACGAGTTTGGTTACCTTAAAAGTCAGTCTGATGCCTCGGCTGGAACAACAGAATACACGAACAATGCCTTTGGGGAATTAATATCGCAATCAGATGCTGAAAACCGACAAGTATCATTGCTTTATGATAAACTTGGCAGATGCAGTGAAGAAAAGTATTCAGATGGATTAATAATTAACTATGAATATGATAAACAAATGAAAGGATTGATTCATAAAATAGCATCATCGGAAGGTATTGTTAAAGAATTTGCTTATGATGATTTAGGGCGTTTGCAGCAAACAACTGAAAGTATAAATGGAAAATCATACCTATTCAAATATGTTTATGATGAATTTGGGAACATGAAAAAAAAGACATATCCGCATGCTTATGAAGTAATATATGAATACAATACCCAAGGCTACTTAACAAAAGTAATGGACAACAAAGGCCATTTGATTTGGCAAGGATTGAAGTGTAATGCTAATGGCCAATGGACTGATTACCTGAACGGTGATTATCAGCAAGTAAGCAAACAATATACTGAAGATGGCAATCTATTTTCGGTGCAAACAAGCGATTATCGGATGACAAATAAAATCATTCACTCGGAATACGATTTTAATAAAGAAAATGGCAATTTGAATTATAGAAAAGATTATATAACCAATAATATTGAAAAATTTAAATACGATTCAAAAGACCGTTTGCTTTCTTGGAAGGTTAATGAAGGAAATGAATATACAATGCAATATACCGACATAAACAATATTGAAGTGAAAAGCGATATGGGAGTGATGTCATATAATAATATTAAAAATCCGCATCAAATAACTGAAATTGATGACCACACAGCACCTGCATCAAAAGAAATGCAAAATATTATATATAACAATATAAATAAAACTGAAAAAATTATTGAAAATAACAGTGAAGTTTTATTTTTGTATGACGAAACCGGAAATCGGAAAAAGATGGAAGTAAAAACCAAGGGTATCCTGAGCAGTGTGAAATACTATATTGGAGGCACATACGAAGAAGAGTATGCTGAGGGTATAGAGCGCCGCTTATATTATATTTCCGGAGGCGATGGATTATCGGCAGTTTATGTAAGCAATAGCAGTGGTAGCGACACCCTGTATTATATACACAGCGATCATATTGGATCGTGGGTAGCAGTATCAAACAATAGAGATACAAAAGTAGTGCGGGCTAATTATGATCCTTGGGGTCGCGAGCGGGATGCTCAAACATGGAGCTATGAAATAAATACCAAAGGGATACCATTTTCGAGAGGCTTTACGGGACATGAACATTTGCGTCAATTCCAGCTCATCAATATGAACGGCAGGATGTATGATCCATTGCTGGGAATGTTTGTGAGTCCCGATAATTATGTCCAAGCCCCGCAATCGGCACTCAATTATAATCGGTATAC
>JAIFLP010000074.1 GCA_020049015.1 Bacteroidota bacterium
GGGAAAATGCTTCCTCTAATGCTTTAAATCTTAAAATTGCCATAATTGTAAATTTTTAAATTTTGGTCAAATTTACAATTTTTTGACAAGTCGCCCTTGTTTATCACTCCTTTTTAATCAATTCTATTCATTTTTTAGATTTTTCTATCGATTTTTAGATCAAATCAATATTTTTTTCGAATTCACAAACTAAAACATCTATAGTTATTATGCCAATCGTAGGCATAATAAATCATTTGATTCTATTTATAATAAACAGGCAAGTACAAAATCAATAATTACGAGGGAAATGCAGTCGTCGTTTTATAAACCCCTCTTCAAATCAGTATAACTAATCAACTTAATTTTCTTTTTTTCAATCATTTGCTTTACTTTTTCGCTAGTAAATACTGCGGTAACATCATCTCTGTCGGTAGCCACAGAATAATAGCCTTTATGACCTATTGCTGTCATTTCAGGAAAATTCTTTGCAGGATGTTCAATAAACAAATAAACGCCAGCACTGAGTTTTTCGAGATTTTTACAGAATATATCAATCTTTTCAGTTTGCGAAAGCTGGGCGGAAGGAATATTATAATCAGATTTATTATCCCAACCTGCAAAATGTTTTATATTATATTTCTGCATATCGATATCAAGACCATATTGCTTTTCAAGCTTACTCTCAATAGCTTCTATTTTAGGATCTAATCCCGCACAACCCATATGACAATCCATATGAGAAATATTAGGAAGATGTTTTAATGCCAATTCTATTTGGGATTCCAATTCTTTTTCAATAGCTGCTTCAGTCCAGCCACTATATTGTAAAGATGTTTTAGGAGCCAAATCGTCTCTTTGCCACACCATGGGGTAAAAAAAGCCATTGCTGTCGGTCAATTCAGGTGCACATGTCAAAGGCCTCCACTTCATATTTTCCCATTCGCTGGTAAGCACCAAATGTATACCTACATCAAGGCCAGGATTTTGCTTCAACATTTCTATGGCTTGAGGAAACCAGGGACAAGGAACCATTAATTCAACGGAACGCATAATTCCATTTTGATAAGCGTCAATACATCCCACATTGGCTGCATGCGATGATCCAATATCATCACCCCTAATCAGCAAATAAATAGTATTGGGTTCTTGAGCAACCAATCCGATTGACCATAAAAACAAAAATAATAACTTTTTCATAGTACTTTTTTAGTTTAATATGTGGTTACTTTAAAAATAAATGAATCATTTAGGAAAAATTCACTACATGTTATTTGACTAAAATCAATTTTTTAGCCACTGTCTAAAACCAATAACTGATGTGAAAAGAAAGCTAAGATACAAAGCTATTGAAAAATACATTCCTTCCATGCTGAAAAAAATGATATACAATATATCGGTTGCCATCCAAAATATCCATGATTCCAGATATCTCCAAGCAAGCATTGTATTAGCGCAAAGTGCCATTAATGCGGTGGCAACATCAAGATATCTTATTTCAGTTCCTGCTAAATAATTTTTCCAAATTAAATAAAACATAAACAATGTAAACATCAAGGATAATGCAAGCAACAGTCTCCTGAAGGGTGTCAATTTCAAAGTTGTTAAGTTTTCTGAAGTTGACCATTTATATAAACCATAAACACCCTGCGAAATAAAAATAAACTGCAAAAACATGTTTGCATAAATACCCTTAGAATAAAACAATAAGGCATAACAGAACTGAGCTGACATACCAAACAACCAAAATAAATAATTTTTCTTTATGGTTAGTATTACCGATATAAAATAAAGGACTACCGCTGCTAATTCAAGATAATTAATCGACATTATCATGAATAAATGGATTATCGGGTCTCAAACGAAGTTCCCCATTATCGCCAGAAGATAAACGGTATTTAGAAATATTATCGGCCGTATTAGTTGAATCAGGTGCCTTCTTATTTTTTCGCAAAAAAGCAGGTAATTTTTCCAACTCCTCAATCGTTTTTTCATCTAAATCCCCAAAACCCGCATCTTGATATTCATGATCATTTCCATAACTTTTTTGCGAAATAACTTCCTTTTCTATCTCTGGTTTTGTATAGGGATTTATTTGTTCAAAATCAATTAAACGTTGGCGTTCTGGAATATCGTTATACAAAGGTCTTTTAATTTGAATAGGTTCTTGCTGAACTGGCCTAGTATTGATAGGATTTAATGGTATTTTAACTGTTTTATTATTCCTGGAATATAACTCAGGAATTGTATTGGCTTCAAATCCGGTTGCTATAATTGTAATTGCAATTTTATCTACTAACTTCTCATCCAACCCGGTACCCCAAATAATATTTACATCTTTATCTACTACTGATGTAACATAATCCGTAATATCATATATTTCATCCATCGTAATTTCATCGATACCAGAAGTAATGTTCAATAAAATATTTTTAGCGCCTTTTATATCATTGTTATTCAACAAAGGAGAATTTAATGCTTGCTCAATAGCAGAAATAGCTCTACCGTCACCATCCGCTTGGGCAGATCCCATAACTGCAACTCCTGAATTAGCCATCACTGTTTTTACATCGGCAAAGTCAACATTCATATGACCGTGTACAGTGATTATTTCAGCAATACCTCTGGCAGCCATAGTAAGCACATTATCGGCCTTTGAAAATGATTCAGAAACTTTAAGATTACCATAAATCTCTCTCAACTTTTCATTGTTAATAACCAATAATGAATCTACATGATTCTTCAATTCATTTATTCCATCAATAGCCTGATTAATTCGCTGAGGACCTTCAAATCGGAATGGGATGGTTACAATAGCCACTGTTAGAATACCCAAATCTTTTGCCGCCTTAGCAATAACAGGAGCCGCACCGGTACCTGTACCACCACCCATACCGGCTGTAATAAAAATCATTTTGGTATGATCTTTAATAGCCGCAATCACATCTGCAATATTTTCCAAAGCTGCCTGTTTTCCAACATCGGGGATATTTCCCGCACCCAATCCTTCAGTAAGCGATTGACCGATATGAATTCGGGTTGGAACCTGAGAATTATTTAATGCTTGCGCATCGGTATTACATATTATAAAATCAACATCTCTTATTCCTTGACGAAACATAAAATTAACGGCATTGCTTCCTCCACCACCCACTCCAATCACTTTGATGATCGACGATTTAGTGCGAGGTAATTCAAAATGTATTAAATCTTCTGTCATATACGTATCAAATTATAATTTAGAATCATTCTCCTCAAAAATATTCGAAAAACCATCTTTAATAGCTGAAAATAAACCTGACTTTTTCTTTTCCCGCACTTCAGTTGATTCGATCTTTATTTCATCAATAGGTTTCTTTTCTTCCTGCAAAATAGGTTGAGAAATAGCTGTTTTAGACTCAATCACAGACTCACTATTATCCTCCTCAACATGAAAAGGATTTTCCAAACCGTTTAACAATAATCCGATGGCCGTTGAATACATTGGATGATTAATATCGTTGCCTACGCTTGCAGCAAGATGTTCGCAAGGATATCCAATCCTAACATCCATTCCCGACTTGTAACGGATCAGCTGCGGAAGATCCTTCAATAAGGCTCCGCCTCCTGTAATAACAATACCTGCACTAAGTTTTTCCATCACCCCTGAATTTTCAATCTGAAATAAAGCATAATCGAGAATTTCATCCATGCGGGCTTGGATTATTCCTGAAAGATACTTGTAAGAAATATCTTTAGCTTCTCTTCCGCTGATTCCAGGAACTGTAATTAAAGCATCATTATTAATGCTATCGGCCAATGCAGATCCATGTTCAACTTTTAGTCTTTCGGCATCTTTTTGTAATATAGCACAGATTTCTTTAATATCTTTGGTGATAACATTTCCGCCAAAAGGTATTACAGCAGTATGGTAAATAATACCTTCATAATAAACAGCTATATCGGTTGTTCCTCCTCCAATATCAATCAACGCAACACCTGCTTCTTTTTCATCCTCTGTTAACACAGCGTGAGAGGAAGCTATAGGCTCTAGCACCAATCGCTTTACTTTGAGGCCAACTCTATCTACACATTTTTCAATATTCTTAGCCGACGAAACATTACCAATTACAATATGATAATTTCCTTCTAATCTTTTTCCAACAACACCAATTGGATTTTTTATTCCTGTTTCGTTATCAACAATATAACTTTGAGGAATCACATGAATAATTTCCTCACCAGGATCAATAGCTGTTTTGTACATATCATCTATTAAACGACGTATGTCTTGTTCAGTTATTTCTTCATCATACGATTTCAGATTGATGTAACTTCTATTTCTAATGCTGCGAATATGCTGACCAGCTATTCCAACATACACCTCATTTAATTTAACACCCGCTTTAGCCTGAGCATCTTCAACTGTTTTGGCAATTGCATTAACAGTATCAACAATATTTTGCACAACACCCTTCTTTACTCCCGTTGAATCAGTTTTACTCAAGGATAAAACTTCCAATTTGTTATTCTCATTTTTGCGGCCTATAATAGTAACAATCTTAGTTGTTCCTATATCTACAGCACCAATTAAATTCGACTTTTTCATATAATCAATTTTTATTTTTATCTTTTAGTACAAACAATCTGATTTTTATATTTAACATTTATTTTTTTATATACATTCCATCCCATAGTATTAAATGCTTTATAAACTGATCTGATTTTTCTAAATTTTAAATCCATTTCATCTATATTTCCAAACTCAATAGTATGCGCACCCACTCTGGGAATAAGTTCTATCTCTCCGTTTTTCTTTACAAAAATTTGAGCCATTTGCGATTTCCAGAACTCATTATCATCAATAAACAAAGCCAAATCGTATAAATCATTTAGTACATTCCTCTTTAACGTACCTATTGAATCTTTAATAAACACTGACTTTGTACGCAATGTGGCATAAGGTTCAAAAATAAATCCATTGGCTATTAATACAAATGCGGTAAATTCATCAGACCAGGGCATTATACCACCTTCGCGATCAATATAATAGCTTTCGCCTCTTCCATTAATAATTCTTATTAATGGGGTGCGCTGTTGAATTGAAACATTTAACTTACCATCTAAAGAAATAAAGGCTTCGGCTTGTTTAACTGAAGGGAACTTATACAAAAGTTTCTCTGCAAGCGATACATCTATTTCCTCAACATAAAGACCTAAATACTTAAATTGGTTTTTTTCAAACAATTTGGCTACATCATCATTTTGGATAAATTTATTGGTTTCAGCATCTGCAATTTGAACGTTTAATCCTGAGCAGGGAATCTCTTTTCTGGATTCTGAAATAAAACCAGTAATTACAGCCAAATAAATAACAGCTACAAAAAACAATATTATATTTTTATACTTACTCAACATTAAATATTTCTTTTTTAATTTTCACAACCAATTCATCAATACTACCCGCCCCCATAGTAATTAAAACATCATAAGGCTTATTCTTCATATAAGTTATTAAATCATCTTTTTTGCACATTCCTTTAGATGCCTTCTTTATCTTGTCAAAAATAATTTTTGAACTAACACCTTCTATTGGCAATTCACGAGCAGGATAAATATCTAGCAGAATTACTTCATCGAGCAAATCAAGACTAGTGGCGAATTCTTTTGCAAAATCGCTTGTGCGGGAATACAAATGAGGCTGAAAAATACCTGTAATAAAACGATCAGGATAAATTTTTCGTGCAGAACTAATGCAAGCCTTCAATTCCTCAGGATGATGAGCATAATCATCAATAAAAACCAAACTAGGTGTATTAATTTGATAATCAAACCTTCGCTTTACACCACTGAAGGTAGCAACAGCATCTTTTACACTGTTTAAAGGCAACGAAAGAATAGATGCAACAGACAAGGCAGCAACTGTATTTTCTAGATTCATGATACCTGGCACACCCATTTTTAAATCATTTATCCTTCCATAAGGACTTACAAAACTAAAAGAGTAACAACCATTGTCTAATTTCTCAATATCTGTGGCATAAAAATCTGCATTCTCATCAACAATAGAATAATTATATATATTGATAATATTTTTTACTTTTTCTGGTTTAAATAAAATACCCTTCTTATAAATTAAAGTGCCATTCTTATTTATGCGTTCTACAAAATCATAAAATGCACTTTGAATGTTCTCATAAGTACCATAAATATCCAAATGGTCAGCATCAATAGAAGTAATTACAGCAATTTCAGGATTCAATTGAAGGAATGATCGATCATATTCATCAGCCTCAACTACGGTATAATCACTTTTCGCCAATAATAAATTGCTATTATAATTTTTTGAAATTCCACCCAGAAAAGCATTGCATTTTAATTCCGATTGCATCAGAATATGCGAAGTGATGGTAGTGGTAGTTGTTTTACCATGAGTTCCAGAAATAGCAACTGTTTTACTATTGCGTGTAATCATTCCAAGAACTGCGGAGCGCTTCACAATAGTAAAGCCTTTTTCAATAAAATATTGCCACTCCAAATGATTAACAGGAATTGCAGGCGTAATTACAACGCAGGTATCTTCAGGGTTTAAATATTTTGCAGGAATAAGATTTATGTCATCGGTATAATGAACATCCATACCTTCCTTTACCAAATCGCAGGTAAGGGGTGTTTCTGTTTTATCATAACCAGCAACATTTTTTCCATTAATTTTAAAATATCTAGCTAAGGCGCTCATTCCAATACCGCCTATTCCTAAAAAATAAATATTTTGAAAACCTCCAATCATTTCTTATTATTTTCAATTAATAACATTATTTCCTGCGCAATTCTATGTGCAGAATCTTTAATGGCCAATTTAGATATTTCTTCCGACAAAGAAGTACATAATGCCTCATCACTTATTAACTTATTAACAGTATTTATCAGCATGGTGCGCGCCTCAATATCCAAAACCATCAAAGCAGCATTTTTATTTACCAAAGCCAAGGCATTTTTTGTTTGATGATCTTCAGCAACATTAGGACTAGGAACTAAAATGCAGGGTTTTCCAACCAAGCACAATTCAGATATGCTACCAGCACCGGCCCTTGAAATAATTATATCAGCGGCTGCGTATGCTAAGTCCATTCTAGAAATAAAATCGAATAATTTAACATTTTCAGACATTGAATTTTTCATCACTTCTTGAGCCGCTGTTTTATATACCTTTCCGCATTGCCAAATGAATTGATAATTTGCCGACGCTAGCAATCCAATATTTTCCGCAATGGTTTCATTTAAAGTTTTTGCGCCCAAACTACCACCTAAAAGCAGAACAGTCTTTTTTGTGCCATCGAGTGAAAAATATTTGAGGCCTTCGCTTCTCTTCTCATCATTAATAATAATATCTTGGCGTACCGGGTTTCCTGTAAAAATAATTTTCTCGGCCGGAAAGTATTTATCCATACCTTCGTATGCAACACAGATTCGTTTTGACTTTTTGGCTAATAATCTATTGGTAACACCAGCGTACGAATTCTGTTCCTGAATAAGAGTAGGAATATTGTTTTGAGCGGCCACCTTAAGCATTGGACCGCTGGCATATCCGCCAACACCAACAACTACATCGGGCTTAAATCTCTTCAAAATACTTCTGGCCATAATCATACTGTTCACTAATTTAAAGAAAAAAGTGACATTTTTAAAAGTAAATCGCCTCTGAAAACCTGCAACAGGAAGCCCCTTTATTGAATAGCCGGCAGCAGGAACTTTCTCCATTTCCATTCGGTCTTTAGCTCCTACAAATAATAATTGAATTTCTTTGTCAATAGCTACCAAAGCATTAGCAATAGAAATTGCAGGAAATATATGACCTCCTGTACCGCCTCCACTAATAATTACTTTTTTACTCATATCAATAGTGTTTAATTATTTTCCTCATTTTCTTCGGCAACAACAGCTGCCTTCTTTGTTTCAAAAGATTTACTTATGCTTAAAATTACGCCCAAAGCAAATCCTGTAAAGAACATAGAAGATCCTCCCATACTCACTAATGGAAGTGTTTGTCCTGTAACCGGAAAAATATTTACCGCAACTGCCATATTAATAAGTGCTTGAAAAACCAATGCAAAAGTAAGTCCAATTGCCAGAAATGCAGGAAATGACCTATCACATCGTCTTACAATTATTGCTGCTCTAAAGAGTAGATAAAGATACAAAAACAAGACAATAATGCCTCCTATCAATCCATATTCCTCTATAATAATAGCATAGATAAAATCAGAATAAGGATGCGGTAAAAAATTTCGTTGTGTACTGTTACCAGGCCCTTTGCCCAAAATTCCTCCGGTAACAATGGCTATTTTCGATTGATCGGCTTGGTAGTTCTCTTTCTCTTCTGCACCCACAAAACTACCAAATCGGTTTTTCCAAGTCTCTATACGACCACCCATACCAACTTGCGGGGCAATAAGTAAAAACAAAACAAAAACCAGAATTCCAGACAAACCTAACAAACCAAGATGTTTCATACTCACTCTTCCTATAAACATCAAAACAATACATGACAGGAACAACATGAGTGCGGTTGAAAAATTAGCGGGTAAAATAAGTATACAAGTAATACCTACTGGAATTATAATGGGTAAGAAAGATCCTTTAAAATCTTTTATTGTATCTTGCTTTAACGACAACATTCTAGACACGTACATTATCAATGAAATCTTTGCCAAATCGGAAGTTTGAAAACTCAATCCAATACCCGGCAATGTTAGCCAACGGGTTGCAGAGTTTAGACTGGTTCCTAAAACAAGAGTTAACAGCAACAAAGGAATTGAAATATAAAAAAGAATTTGCGTAATGCGGGAAAAAAATTTGTAATCAAATAGGTGGGTAAGGTATACCACAGCCAAACCTAATATCATAAAAGTTACATGTCTAATTACATAATAGGTAGTATTACCTCCTTGATATTTAAAAGCAAGTGTTCCTGTAGAGCTATATACAGCCAACATAGACATTAAAGAGAGAATGATAATCACTCCCCAAATAATTTTATCACCTTTTAAATATTTCTGTAACTGTAACATCATTTACAAAGCTCTAACACATGTTTTAAACTGACGGCCCCTGTCTTCATAATTGTCAAATAAGTCGAAGCTTGCACATGCAGGTGACAAAAGAACCACATCGCCTGAATTAGCAATTCGGTTAGCGGTTTGAACTGCATCTTCCATAGATTGAACATCACATATCTTTTCAATTTTTCCATGAAAAGCCTTGTGCAATTTTGAATTGTCAGTACCCAAACAAACCAATGCCTTCACTTTTAATTCCACCAATTCAAATAAATCAGAATAATCATTTCCCTTATCTATTCCACCAGCAATCCAAACAACCGATTTGTTCATACACTCCAACGCATACCAAGTTGAATTTACATTGGTCGCTTTAGAATCGTTAATAAATTCTATTCCATGAACATTTAATACGGGCTCAAGGCGGTGTTCAACACCTTTAAAATCCGACAAACTTTCACGAATAATTTCATTTTTAATGCGCAATACACTAGCGGCTAATCCAGCAGCCATTGAATTAGCGATATTGTGTTTACCTTTCAGTGACAACTCGTCGAGCGACATATAAAAATCGCATTCATCAAATTTTATCTTCATAGTATTCTCCTTTAAATAAGCAACATTTTCATCCTTATTACTTGTTGTATAACCCATAAGTCGGGCTTTCAGAATTAAGCGGTCAAGTTCCTTTCCGATCACTTCGTCATCGGCACAAAAAATAAAATAATCATTTTCTGTTAAATTGCGAGTAATGCGAAACTTTGAGTCAATATAGCGTTGAAAAACATAATCGTATCTATCCAGATGATCAGGTGTAATATTTAACAATATGGCAATTTCAGCTTTAAAATCATACATATCGTCTAATTGAAAATTACTTACTTCAATTACATAATAATCATAAAAATAGTTAGCTACCTGATAAGCAAAACTATTTCCAATATTACCTGCCAAACCTACATTGAGTCCAGCTTTCTTAAGCAGATGGTATATTAACGAAGTGGTAGTTGTTTTTCCATTACTCCCTGTTATACAAATTTTTGTTGCATTTGTATACCGCGAAGCAAATTCTAGCTCATTAATAATGGGAATGTTTAACTCCCTAATTTTTTTTACTATTTCAGCTTTTTCAGGAATACCCGGACTTTTAATAACTTCACCTGCATTCAAAATTTTTCCACTGCTGTGTTGTTTTTCTTCCCATTCAATTTGATGCTCCAACAAAATTTCTTTGTAATGCTCTTTAATACTACCAAAATCGGATACAAATACTTCGAATCCCTGTTTTTTAGCTAAAACAGCAGCTCCTGTACCACTTTCACCTGCACCTAATATAACTATTCTATTGTTCATCACCCTAACGCATTTTAAGAGTTGCCAATGTTAATACTGCTAAAAATATTCCTATAATCCAAAATCTCGAAACTATTTTAGCCTCTGGATAGCCTTGTTTCTGGTAATGATGATGCAGAGGAGACATTAAAAAGACTCGTTTTCCTACACCATATTTTCTTTTTGTATATTTAAAATAAGAAACCTGGATAATCACTGATAGATTCTCTATAAAGAATATTCCACAAAGCAAAGGCAATAATAATTCCTTTCGTGCAATAATTGCAGAAACAGCTATAATGCCCCCAATCGATAAGCTCCCTGTATCACCCATAAAAACTTGTGCGGGATATGTATTATACCATAAAAATCCAATTAAAGCACCCAAAAAAGCAGCTAAAAACACAACCAATTCTCCAATGCCAGGTATATACATAATCCCTAAATAAGCTGAGAAAATGATATTGCCAGACAAATATGCTATAATGCCCAAAGTAGAAACTATAATGGCAGATGTGCCACTTGCGAGACCATCGAGACCATCAGTAATATTAGCACCATTAGACACAGCAGTTGTGATAAAAATTACAGCGATAATAAAAATAATCCACTTAAAAATTGAAGCATATTCACCTAGAAACAAAACTAAACTTTCATAATCAAATTCATTACCTTTAACAAAAGGAATAGTAGTAACAGTAGATTTCACATCGCGAGAAACATAGTTTTCTGAAGCATTTATTTGCTTTTCCATATCAGTAATAGATGTAACCGTTTTAACCGTCCTCACGTTATGTTCTCTTACAACAACAGAAGGATGCAGCCACAAAGTAAGGCCAACAATCAAACCTAAAATAACCTGACCCACAATTTTATAAATACCCCGCAATCCCTCTTTATTCTTTTTATACACCTTTATATAATCATCAAAAAAACCAATCATTCCAAGCCAAATTGTTGTAACAACCATCAGAATAACATACACATTGGTAAGATTAGCAAAAGCAAATACTGCGCTTAATAAAGAAATTAAAATAATAATACCCCCCATAGTAGGTGTACCTTTTTTCTGCATTTGTCCTTCCAAACCTAAATCTCTTATCTCCTCACCTATTTGTCGGATTTGTAACCTACGGATAATTTTTTTCCCGATAAATAATCCTACCAATAATGACATAATGAATGCCATAGAAGCTCTAAAAGAAATATAATTGAACATTCCAGCTCCTGGAAAATCAAATGTATCTAAATAAGTAAATAAATGATAAAACATAAAATCAAATTAATAGTTATGAATTAATTTTAACAGTTCCTCTCTATCATCAAAATGATGTTTAACGCCCTTAATTTCCTGATAAGTTTCATGTCCTTTTCCTGCAATAAGTATAACATCGCCGGGCTCACTAATCATGAAAGCGGTTTTTATCGCCATAGCTCTATCTACAATTGACAAAGATTTAAGCTTTTCATTCACATCCAAACCCGCTTCCATTTCAATGATGATTTCATTAGGATCTTCATTGCGCGGATTATCGCTGGTAAGGATAACTTTATTAGAATAATTTACTGCTGTTTTTGCCATTACAGGTCGCTTCTTTTTATCCCTATTACCCCCGCATCCAATTACAGTAATAATTGCTGCATTATCTGATTTAACCTCATGAATGGTTTTTAAAACATTTTCAACTGCATCGGGTGTATGAGCATAATCAATAATAGCTGTGCGCAACAGCGAAGATCGCAACACTTCAAACCTACCTCGTACCTCCTTTAATTGAGAAAGAGCCATTAATGCAGTTTGACTGTCCACACCAGATAAAACGGCAGCTCCAAAAATTGCGCTTGCATTATAAGCATTAAAAACACCAACAAGTTGAATCCAAGCTTCAACACCATTAATATTTATAAGTGTTCCATCAAAATGACTCTCAATGATGCGGGTTTTGTAATCACCCATCGCCTGCAATGAATAAGTATACTTCTTGGCTTTAGTATTTTGTAACATTACCTGACCATTCCTGTCGTCACTATTAGTTAACGCAAATGCATCCCTAGGCAAACTATCAAAGAATTTTTTCTTGGCATCTCTATAATTTTCAAAAGTTTTGTGGTAATCGAGATGATCATGTGTAAGATTGGTAAAGATTCCTCCAGCAAATTGCAACGCATGGATGCGATTTTGGTCGGACGCATGCGAACTAACCTCCATAAAGCAATAATCACATTCGGCTTCAACCATCAATGCCATAAAATAATTTATAGTAATAGGATCGGGAGTTGTATGGGTGGCCTCGTATTGCTCATTGTGAACGTAGATACAAACAGTAGATAACAAACCTGAATTACGACCAATTGATTCAAACAATTTGTATAAAAGTGTGGCCGTAGTAGTTTTTCCATTAGTGCCTGTAACACCAACTAAATGCAACTTAGCCGAAGGATTGTCATAAAAATTTGAAGCCATTTCGGCCAAAGCAATAGAACTATCGGCAACCTGTATAAAACAGATTTCTAAAGGTGTTAATTCAGGTAATACTTCGCATACTATACATGCAGCACCAGATTCAATAGCTGCATTTATAAATTGATGCCCATCAGATCCAACTCCTTTAACAGCAATAAAGAGAGATCCTTGAGTAACTTTTCGGGAATCAAAATAAATGGCACTTAAAACATCTGGTAGAATATTTACCTGTTTTAAAATGCGCAGTCCTTTTAATACTTTTTCTGTACTTACCATCTTTAAATCTGAGTCATAATTAATTCAACTAATTGACCTCTTGCTATCGAATTTCCTGGGGTAATAGACTGACTTCTTACAGTACCATAACCCCTTGTTTTTACTTTTAAACCAGCATTCTCCATTAAAAAAACAGCGTCTTTTAATGACATTCCCTGAACATTCGGAACTATATTGTTGATAATCTCGCGTCTATTCAATTGTATTTGCAATGAATCTCTAACCGGATACAACCATTGACACGAAGCTTTCTCGGTATTCCATTGATAAGGTATGCCAAGCTTTTTAAGAGCATACATTATCTCCTCTTTGTTACCAGCTTTTGAATAAGGCGGATCAGATTCAAGTTTTGAAGTCATTTCAACTTCATTCTCTTCAATTCCAATGTAGGTTGCAAAAACTTTATCGGCAATTTCTTTAAAAACAGGACCTGCTATTACATTACCATAATAAACGCCACTAGATGGATTATTAATTACAACAATGCAAGAATACTTTGGATTCTGCGCTGGAAAATATCCTACAAACGAAGCTTGATAGCGTATGCGAGCTTCAGAACGATAGCCCGCATTTACGTTAGCCACCTGTGCAGTACCCGTTTTACCCGCAATGCGATAAGATTTATTTTTCAAATTATTCGCTGTTCCTTCTTCCACAACCCCCTCTAACATTTCTTTTGCCATTTTAATTGTAGCAGAAGAACATACTGAAGGATTTAACACTTCACGGGTAAACCGTCTTTCCACATTTCCATGATTCCATATCTCCTTAACAAAAATTGGTTTCACCATGCAACCATCATTAGCAACAGCATTATAAAAAGTAAGTATCTGTAGAGGAGTTAATACCAATTCGTAACCATGAGATAGCATGGGTAAAGTAATACCCGACCATGTTTTATCGCCCGGATATTTTATATATGGTTCTCCTTCACCCTTAATATCCAATCCAAGCTTTTTATTCAATCTAAAGCTATACAATCTGTCAATGAATTGTTTTTCTCTTCCCTTATAATAGTCAGTAATAATTTTAGCAACACCTACATTAGAAGAAACCTCAAAAACATCTTTTACCGTAATCTTACCATAACCATCCTCTTCAGAATCTTTGATTGTTTTATCATAAAAAGTTATCTTTCCCTTTCCGGTTTCAATGCTATCTTCTAAATTTATATAACCATCTTCCATAGCTGCCATTAAAACAGGTAGCTTGAATGTAGATCCGGGCTCGGTACTCTCGCCCAATGCGTAGTTATATGACTCGCGATAATTACCGTTAGCATCGCGCTCTAAATTAACAATGGCTCTTATTTCTCCCGAAGAAACTTCCATAAGAATAGCAGTTCCGTGATGGGCTCCATGTCGCGATAACTGTTTGCGCAAAGCTGATTCTGCAACGTCTTGAATATTGATATCAATGCTGGTTACAATATCATGCCCATCTGTAGGATCCACTTCATTTTCATTCTCAACAGGCATCCAATAGCCTCCAGCTATCTTTTGCATTATTTTTATTCCTGTAATCCCTTTTAAATATTCATCATAAGCACCTTCAATTCCAACAGTATTGCCTTCTTCACTTTTGCTTAAATAACCAATAGTGCGGGATGCCAAAGTAACATAAGGTTGAAACCTGACATTTTCTTGAATTACAATAAAACCTCCCTTATTTTTACCCAATCGAAATATGGGAAAATTCTTAATCGCTTTTAAGTCTTGATAGCTCAGTTTTCTTTTAAACAAATGATAACGCCTTCCTTCTCTTCTAATCTCAGCCAACTCCTTTTTATAAGTACGTGCGGGTTTATCTCCAAATAATGAAGATAACCTAAATGCCAGTGAATCGATACCCGAATAATAATCTTTTTCGCTAAGGGTGGCATGACTAAAATCGAGGCGAATTTCATAATAAGGAACAGATGTAGCTAAAACTTTTCCATTACAATCATAAATATTTCCTCTATTGGGTTCAATAGAAATATCCTTAAGAGTTATAGCATTAGCCTTTTCTACCCATTTATGACCCTGAATTAATTGTAATTGAACTACTCTAAAGATAATAGCAAAAGCAAAAGCCAGTACACCAAAATATACCAAACCAATTCTCCACATTATATCTTTCTTAACCGACATATACTAATCGAGACTAAGTTTATAAGGAGGAATTAATGATTCCTTAAGATCCAATCCGTATTCATCCATTAACTGTAACACTTCTGATTGCTTGCTTAAAAACATTAACTCAGAAGCGCAGCTAACTGCTTCTGCACGCAATTCAGCCAGTTCATTCTGAATAGATAAAGTTTCACGATACACTTTTTCAGCATGATATCTATTACCGATGTAAAGCAAACCAAGTCCGACCAAAAAAAACAAAAAGGGAAATTGCTTGGCAATATTTTCCCGCACAAGAATTGAACCCGTAAGAAACTCTTTAAAAGGATTTTTCTTCAATTCTTTTTCTTCGGCCTTAGCACTTATAAACTCTATATTTTTTTCATTCTCCATTCTTCAATCTTTCAGCTACTCTTAATTTTGCACTTCGCGAGCGAGAGTTTTGTTTCAATTCATTATCTGAAGGAATAATTACATTTTTATTAACCGGTTTTAATGACCATGAAGACCTACCGTAAAAATCTTTTTGAACAAGCCCATCAAAACTTCCTGCCTTAATGAAATTTTTCACCAAACGATCTTCAATGGAATGATAGGTAATAACCGAAATGCGTCCATTTTCACTTAACACATCGGGCACCTGTGTTAAAAACTCCTTTAACGCAATGACTTCTTGATTTACCTCCATGCGCAACGCTTGAAATACCTGAGCCAAGTATTTGTTTTCAATCTTAGCTGGTACCAAATGTTTTATAATAGAAACAAAATCAGAAATACTTTCAATCTTTCCAAATGAACGGGCTTCGAGTATTGAACCTACTAATTTGCGGGCATTATTAACTTCGCCATATTCGTTAAAAATATATAACAAAGTTGCTTCATCATAAGAATTGACAATATATGCCGCATCCTTTTCAGAATTTTGGTTCATTCGCATATCCAGCCGTCCATCAAATCGAAATGAGAAACCCCTTTCGGCAACATCAAAATGATGCGATGATACACCCAGATCGGCAATAATTCCATCAACACAAGGATGATCAAGGTATTTCAGGAAGTTCTTCATAAACCTAAAATTGTGATGAACAGGAATTACTCTGTCATCATTAGGAATATTTTGCAATGCCTCCTCATCCTGATCAAAAACTATCAATGTGCCGCCTTGCAATCTGCTTAATATTTCTCGAGAATGTCCTCCACCACCAAAGGTAACATCTACATATACCCCCTCGGGTTTAACGTTCAAGCCGTCAATACTTTCTTTTAAGAGAACCGGCTCATGGTATTGCATAAAATCAGGCTTTATTAATGTTACCACCCATTATTCTTTCAGCCAGTTCACTAAAATCGTATGTGTCTGAAGACTTATCGTATATATTCTTGGCCCATAGCTCAATTTTATTGTCTTGCCCTGCCAGTATTGCTTCTTTATCAATTTCAACCTCAATAAGCAATCGCTTAGGAATCAATAAGCGCCCGGTATTATCCAGTTCCAGCTCTGCTGCCCCCTTGTAAAAATTTCTTAAAAAAGCATTATGTTCTTTTTTGTAAGGATTAACATTGTTTCTTATCAGTTCAATTTGTTTGTTCCACTCATCCATGGTGAAAAGGACCAGGCACTTCTCATAAATATCCCGTTTGATAACAAAAACATTTGCTCCTCCCTCTGGAAACTGCTTTTTTAAAGCCGAAGGAAAGAGCAAGCGTCCTTTATCATCAATTTTTACAGTATATTCTCCAATAAAAGTGGCCATAAACTCGCTATCTATTTAGCTTGTAAAAATATATAATAAATTCCCACTTTTTACCATTTTTTACCATTTTTTTACACTTTGTTAATAATTTTTCTCATTTTATAGCCCTTTTGCAATTCTTCGTCCGTTCTGAAAACTATATTTATCTGTTTTTCAATAATTTAACAATTTTAAAAAATATATTTGACACGTTGCTGTATAATCTTATCTTTGCACCCTAAATAAAACAATCTCACATGGAGCAATTAGAAAGAAATCCACAGCATTTAGATGTTAAAAAAGTATTTTACGAAAAAAACCCTCGTATGGCCAAATGGCTGCCGGGTATAGTGTTTTGGACCATAAGAAAAATCATCCATGAAAAAGAGATCAATAGGGTACTAAAAGAATATGGAGATAAACAAGGGGCGGCATTTGCCGATCACTTAGTTTCTGATTTCAAAATAACATTTGACATTAAGGGAATTGAGAATTTACCGAAGAAACAAGATGTGATAATTGTATCCAACCATCCATTGGGTGGCTTCGATGGCATGGTATTACTATCGGTGCTTAACCCTTATTTTCCGGGCATGTTTGAAGTTGTAAATGATTTATTGATGAACTTACGAAACATGGAAGGCACATTTATTCCGGTAAACAAACATGGCTCCAATTCAAAGATGAATGCAGTAAAACTAAATGACGCATATGCTACTGGGAGAGCAGTGCTAACTTTTCCGGCAGGCATGGTATCAAGAAAGATAAATGGAGAAATAGTTGATTTAGAATGGAAAAAAAGCATCATTTCTAAATCGTTAGAATACAAAAGAGACTTTGTACCCATTTACTTTGAAGGTAGAAACACCAAATTATTCTATTTAATTTGCTGGCTAAGAAAGGCTTTGAGGATTAAAACCAATTTGGAAATGTTCTTTTTACCTCATGAATTATTTATGCAAAAAAACAAACATTTTAAAATAACAATAGGGGAACTAATCCCATACAACACCATTGAAACAACAAATAATCAGCTTTATTGGGCCCAAGAAATAAAAAAGAAGGTGTATCAATTGAAGGAAAATAAAAAAAAGTAGTATAAACACCTATCGATTTGGGTACAAATAGAAGCGATAGTTTTTTATATTTGTATCTTTAAAATAATGGCATGAAAGACATAATAGCACCCATACCAAAAGAGATAATATTAAAGGAACTTACCGAAGAGAAATTTGTAAGGAAAACAAATTATGCGGGAAATGAAATTTATGTTTTCACGCACCATGAAGCACCTAATTTAATGCAAGAGGTTGGTCGTTTGCGTGAATTAACTTTTAGAACAGCGGGCGGAGGAACAGGAAATGAAACTGACATAGATGAATTCGACATATCTGACGATCCTTATCATCAATTAATTGTTTGGGATCCTGATCATCAAGAAATATTAGGTGGTTACCGCTTCTATCTTCCAGTGGAAGGTGCAGATGGATCGAAATTGGGAAAACGATTATCTACATCGCATTTATTTAATTTTTCCGAAAAATTTCAGAGAGATTATATGCCGTGCATGATCGAATTAGGACGATCTTTTGTACAACCCGCATATCAATCTACAGCCAGAGCCCGCAGAGGAATTTATGCATTAGATAATTTATGGGACGGACTGGGAGCCATCATGATTGACCACCCGCACATTAACTATTTCTTCGGAAAAGTTACCATGTACACTCATTTTAACCGACAGGCAAGAAACACCTTATTGCATTTTTTGAATAAGCATTTTGGTGATAGAGAACAGTTAATTACGCCTAAAAATCCTTATGACTTGGAATTTGATCCTGCAGAATACGACAAATTATATCCGGGTAATGATTATGCAACGAACTACCAGATTGTCTCAAAAAAAATTCGTTCTCTAGGTGAGAATATTCCCCCGCTAATTAATGCATACATGAATCTCTCTCCCACGTTTAAAGTTTTTGATACGGTAATCAACGATGAATTTGGAGATGTTGAAGAAACTGGAATTCTGGTAACAATTAAAGACTTATACGAAGCTAAAGTTGAAAGGCATGTTAACACCTATCAAAGGGTTAAATACTACTTAAAAAAAGATAAATTCATTTAATGTGTCTGACAAACTTAAATTATTAACATTTATAATACTCGCAACTTGGTGCTTACAGACAGGAGCGCAAACTTATATTTTTCGTAATAACTATTATAAGCACCTAGAAGGTAAAAATAAAAATGGCCAATTATTCAACCTCGAACTAAAAAGTAGCAATTATCAGATTACTGGTTACCTCCAAAATATTTCGGAAAAACAAATTCTCTTATTAGATGGAGAGGCAAAAAATCAAAATATTGATGTAGATATTGTAAGTAATGGACAAAATGTTGGAAAAGCTAAAATTGTTTATGAAACAGACAGTACCATCAAGCTATCTTGGTTTGAAAACAAAAAACTTTTGCATGAAATAAGCTTTATTGAGAATTATAAAACTTCAATGGCTTTTGAAAACTTAAGTATCGAAAACAGCAAAAAACTTTTATCAACAAAAAATAGTCCACATGCCAATATTGCTGTAAGCATTTTATACCCCATTAATAATAAGGATAAAATAATAGCATCGAAAATAACTAAAGAAATAAATGGGTTTATTTTTGATGATAAATCATCTGAAAATATTAAGTTGAGCTTACATAAATTTACTAATAATTACTTTAATGATTATATACAATCTAATAAAGAAATAATAGGTAATGGTGGTAGTGTTGAATTTGAATTTATGAATTGGGAAAGAAGTATCAATACTGAAATATTATATAATAAAAATAACATTCTTCAATATGCTGTTTCTGATTATGAATTTAGTGGAGGAGCCCATGGAAACTATTCAACGCTATACTATATTTATAATTTAAAAAATGGCAATAGAGTTTTTATTAGTGACTTGTTTTTGGCTGGTTATGAAAAGTATTTAAGTCGATTGATACACGCTAAATTAAAAGACAAATCTTTATACAGCGATGAGGTTCCTATATCAGAAAATTTTCTTTTATTACCCAATGGTATCTTGTTCAGTTATCCTCCGTACTCAATTGCGCCTTATTCCGAAGGTCAAATTGAAGCATTAATTCTCTATAAAGATATTATAACCTTAATAAAAAGTCCCTTGATTTCGTTAATGATCCAGCAATAAAATCTAGGTCATTAAGCTGGATATTACTACATACGCAATTACAGCTAGGGCTGCTATTACTATTAGTTGAACAATAAAGAATCCTGCATCAATTTTTTTGTTTCCCATTCGTTTTTGATTTCAAAATTACTAAGAAACACTAATTGTCAAATACTATAGCGATTAAAAGCACATTAAATATATAGGTGCTGGCTTTTAATACCGTTTTAATCCTCAGTTAACAAATAAAAATTCAATAAACCCTAACTTGCAGAAAAAAGTGATGGACAGAATTGATTCATATGCCGTATCTTTGGCATTAATTGGAATAACAGTAGTTACTTTAGCACTAATAACAGTAATGTTTGCAGTAAAACTAATGGTAAAGCTAAATCATATTGCTAACGAAAGAAAGCATAACAAAACGTTACACAATGTATTTCCGGAAAGTAAAAAAGAAAACAATGAACTTTCAGGAAATACAGTAGTGGCAATTGCAACAGCCCTATATTTGCATTTTCAGGAAATGCACGACGAAAGCAACCAAATATTAACAATAAAAAGAGTTAATAAAAAATACTCTCCATGGAATTCAAAGATATATTTCATGACACAAAAGAGTGTGAAAAAATAAATAAATGGGTAAAATTTTAATCATCGAAGACGAGCCTAAGGTAGCTAATTTTATTAAAAATGGTCTTGAAGAAAACTCATATACTTCAGATATTGCCATAGATGGGTTTATAGGAAAAAGTCTTGCCATTGTAAATCCTTACGATTTAATCATCTTAGATTTAAACTTACCTCTAATAAACGGAATTGATGTATGCAAAGCGATTCGAGAAAAAGATAAAAGCACTCCTGTATTAATGCTTACAGCGCTGGGTTCTATAGAAGATAAATTAATTGGCTTTGAATCGGGAGCTGACGACTATTTGGTAAAACCTTTTGAATTTAGCGAATTGCTTGCCCGAGTAAGGGCTCTTTTAAAGCGAACGCTTCATTCAAATACTGCAGAAAAAATGCTATCAATGGGCGATTTAACAGTCAACTTGATGAACATGACAGCAAACAGAAACGGGAAAAACATCAGTTTAACATTAAAAGAGTTTAAACTATTAGAGTATTTTATCAAAAATAGAGACAGGGTAATTACCCGTTCTGAAATTGCAGAAAAAATATGGGAGATTAAATTTGATACAGGAACGAATGTTATAGATGTGTATGTAAATTTTCTCAGAAAAAAGATAGATAAAGATTTTGAAAAAAAACTTATTCACACCATTATTGGCAGCGGATATATGATGAAAGAGCCTGAATAAATATGTTATATTTGTAACATAGTACAAAATTCGCTCTCATGAAAATCAAACATAAATTATCTTTACAGTTTAACTTACTTGTAGTTACACTATTACTGGGATTCTCGCTATCGGTTTTTTATTTTATATCTAGGCATAGAGAGAAGGAATTCTATGAGCGATTGCATATTGTAGGCATCAATACGGCAAAATTATTATTCGAAATCAATGAAATTGACAGCAGTCTTCTGAACATTATAGATGCCAATTCTATAAATACATTGTATCAGCGCGAACTTTCCATTTTTGAGAAAGAAAATCTGATATATTCTACAGCCGACAACAATCATATCCACAAAACCTTAAATAACGAATATTTACAAAGGAATCAAAAAAATATTTACAAAGGAATATTTGATAAAAACCAATACATAATTATACTATATCGCTTTAATAATAAAGAGTATAGTATTCTTGTTTCTGCTTATGATTTATACGGATATGAGAAGTTGAAGTATATTCGTTTTATAATAATTTTATCTTTATTATCGAGTATAATCCTGGTTTCGATCATCGGAAAATACTTTGCAGGAAAAGCATTGCATCCCATGAAAAAAGTTATTCAACAAGTTAAAAACATTGATGCGGGAAATTTAAATGCACGGCTAAAAACCGGAAAAAACAATGATGAAATAGACCAACTGATCGATACATTTAATGATTTGCTAGGCCGAATTGAAAAAGCATTTGAGAATCAAAAACTTTTTGTTTCAAATGCATCCCATGAATTAAGAACTCCACTTACCTCTATCACAGGGCAAATAGAAGTGAGTCTGATGAGCGAAAAATCAATAGATCAATACAAAGAAATACTCATTTCAATACTTGAAGATATAAAAACGCTAAACAGTTTAGCGAATGGCTTGTTAGATTTAACACAATACTATGAACAACAAAATGTTTTAAATTTAGAAGAAATAAGAATTGATGAGATACTATTGGGACTTCAACACGAAATAAATAATAACAAAAGTAATTATACCATCAATATCAATTTTGAGGGTATAGATGATGATGAGCGGTATTTAACCGTGCATTCAAGTGCAACCATGATGAACATTATTATTCAGAACCTGATTGAAAATGCCTGCAAATTTTCAAGTAATCATACTGTAGAAATCGTGCTAAGCAAAGAGAATGGTTTTTTAAAAATACAACTTTCAGATAAAGGCATTGGCATACCCGAAGACGAACTGAATAGGATTTTTGAACCCTTTTATAGAGCTAAAAATGCGAAACAAATAAAAGGGCATGGCATTGGTTTATCTCTAGTAAAAAAATTGATACAGATTCAGAACGGAAGAATTTCTATACACTCTAAATTAAATAAAGGTACTACAGTTATATTATTGCTTAAGCATTTATAGAAAATGATATGATAATAAAAAAGGATGGCCAATAGGCCATCCTTTTTTATTATACTTAAATTTTAATCTATTATAAAAGGGTGAATGCAACTGTTACACCAACTACCACGATAGATACCATACTCATTAGTTTAATAAGAATATTTAATGAAGGGCCTGAAGTATCTTTAAAAGGATCACCTACAGTATCACCAACAACTGCTGCTTTATGAGCATCAGATTTTTTGCCACCATAGTTACCTTCTTCAATATATTTTTTAGCATTATCCCAAGCGCCACCAGCATTAGCCATAAATACAGCCAAAATAAATCCAGTAGAGGTACTACCTATTAATAATCCCATAACACCTGGAACACCAAAAATTAGTCCTGTTAATACAGGTATAATAATAGCCAGTAATGAAGGCAATAACATTTCTTTTTGAGCGCCTTTCGTAGAAATTTCAACACAACGAGCATAATCAGGTTCAGCTTTGCCCTCTAAAATACCAACAATTGTTCTAAATTGACGACGAACTTCTTCAACCATTGCTTGTGCAGCACGACCAACAGCTAACATAGTTAAACCGCAGAATAGGAAAGCAGACATTGAACCAAGAAAAGCACCAACTAAAACTTT
>JAIFLP010000069.1 GCA_020049015.1 Bacteroidota bacterium
AACCATTTTCTTTCATTGCTTTTTTGATACGTGGAATCCCAGTTGCTTTTCCCTCAGTAAGGTCTAGTTCTTTTAAGAAATCACCTAGACGGCGATTTCGATAACGTCGTGGTTTTATAGGACCAATTTTAAATGCATCTTGTTTGATTGACCGATCAGGTCCGCCATAGTTTAATATGCTAAATAATTATTGAAGTCGCATCTCAAATATTACGCTATTTGTCCTTAACTTTTTATTGTTATATATCCTTTTCCTACTGCGCTATCTTTCTTGCTTAAAAGTTGGCTGAAATTAATACTCTTTGCATTTTGAATTTCAAAGTATGAATACCAAGGCTTAAAATTCAGTTCATCTACAAGAATAGATTTTGAGCCGGATAACTTTATATTGGAATATATTATTAACTCCGCAACGAAATTGTTTGTGATTTTCAATGTTAGTCCTTTAGCATAAATACCAATTTTCTGACGAGAGATTATTCCGCAATCAAGAAACAAAGGAATTGTTTCATCAACACCTATATGCATAGAACGATTTGAACCATACAATGCTCCCATTTTTTCTAATACCACTCGTTTGCTTATAACTTCCTGCACTTTGAAACCCACTGAAAAGGCAAGTAAAATATCATAGGCTATTGGGAAAGTAAGAGCATACAAACTAATCAAAACTGCTCTACGGTCATTTTCGCTTAAAGAGAGAAAATTACCTTTGATTGCTTTTGCCAACTGATTAATGAGGTTGGTGTTTTTATTAATGATTGCTACTAAATGACTCAGTGTTTTTTTTGCTCTGTTTTCTCCTTTTGTAAATTCTTGTATGTACTTAAAATATGCCGGAGCATTAACCTGCCCGGTGCTGATATAATCACTTACAGCGTATTCCAATACCACTAATGGAATACGGTTACTGATGCCTATATAATTTCCTTTACTGCTCATTGATACTAATAAAAGGGACTATAACCTCCCATATATGAGAGCCACCATGCGTAATTACTTGGCTATTCTCGTTTGTAAATGCTTCTTGTTTCTTTAGGTAAAGAGATAAACTTTTCCTTCCAACTTCAATATCTTTATTCAACTCCATGAAATTTTCTAATAGGGTTTCATTGGTAAAATGCAAATGCCTTTTACCTCTACTTAATGCACCCAATTTGTCTTTTAGCGTTAAGTTCTTTAAACCTGTTGCTTCTATATTGCCATGATCTGCTGTTATGTATACTTGAAAACCTTTGGCTTTTAAAATTGAAATGGACTCAACAATTTTAGATTTTACAATCCATAGCTCAGTTGAAGTTTTTAGTTGCCCATTGCCAAGTATAGAACCATGCATAATATCATCCAAATCATTGCAAACCAAACCAAGCATTGTTGTATCAGGTGTAATCTCTTCCAGTTTTAGTGGCTCATTAATGCTGAATCTTTTATAAGCAATTTGAAAATCAGACAATCCATGATTTAACCAATAGGATTCAAACAGTTTAGCCTCTTTTGAGTTATCGGCTGACAAGTCTGGTTTATCTCCTTTAAATATTGCTTGCCTTGACCATGCTGTTATGGTTGGAATATAGGCTAGGGAAGCATTTGATGTGAAATTTATATCAGAATTAGATAATGCTTTCCCCAATATATTCCATTGCCAATAGTTCATGCCATCAATTACTAATAGAGCATTTTTCTTGGCAGGCTTTGAGTTTATATGCTCTAATATTCGAGAAACAACAACAGGCTTTCTTACACCACTAAGTGAAAATAAACTGCCGTATGTATTATCAACGAAACGCTGAAAGCGAATATTGAATGAGTTTTCAATTCTTTGGTAATTTCCTTTCAACTCTTCATTTTCAGATAACAAATACTTCAGTTTTGCATTTGCCATTATCTGAATGATTTTGAACCACTGGTCAGCAATATCTTCAATGATTTCAATCTGCTGTTTTAGGTATTCAATTAAGCCTTCTAGTTCATTATCGTTGTGTCCTTGTTGGTCAACAAATATTCCAATTTTTAATGGCTTTGCAAATGATTCATATTTTTTTGGAGATACTTGCACAGGCTTTAAATATTCAAATGCAAATAGGTAACCCAAGCTTTTATTCAACAACGATTCATTGAAATCAAGTTCTGAATTTCCTATATCTACAAATGATTGCCATTGTTCCTGCATAAAATTCACAAGGTTAACTTTGGTCAAACCTTTTGAAACAAGTGCTGGAAAATAAGGCTTGGTAATGGTTGAAAGAAATTTTGTGACTGGTTCATTTATTCCATTTTTTTCAAGGAACACTGTAATCAGTGCATTTAGTATTCTTTCTTTTGCTTTACTATTGGTGAGTGTATCAAAATCTACATTGTACAAATTTTCCAACAGAAATTTCAAGGTCTTATCGTGACTTAGTTCTTCGTATGGCTTGATATTGGAGAGCAGACAGAGTGCATTAAAACTTAAACCTTTGATTGCTTTTGCATCTAAATTTGGAAACAACTTTGTTAAACCCAATGCTTGAAAATGCACCAACATTTCAATATCAGGAAGTGGAAAGTAATTACTTGGAGCTATTATTAGGTATTTATCAGATGCTTCTCTTACCTGCAATTCAAAGGCAAGCCTAACGGCTAATGCTGTTTTACAGGTTATCAGTTTAAAGCCATCGTTTTCAAATGCCTGTTGCAATTCTTCATATTCAAACAGGTTATCTTGATCAGCAATTATGATATGCTGTTTGTGACTGGAAATCACCAACTTTTTATATTTATCTATCCAGTTACTCATTTACAATTTTTACAATTAATGAACAAGAAAGCTTAGGCACTATTTGAACAGAAGATTGAAAAGTATCTTCCCAAATTTCCATTTCTTTTTGCAGCTTGTTTAACCTCGATTGTTTGATATTTTCAATGCCAATGCGATTCATTTGCTTTTCTTGAAATAAAAATGATTTCTCTTTATTCGATTTGATTTTATCAGCATTCAACATAATGCTACGTTCAAACTCTTCGTATTTCTTTAGCATTAGCTTTTCCGACTTTTCAGAAATATCTGCAAAAGCTATTTTGGATTCATCAACAGGTAATACTCCGATACAATCGAAGTAATCGTTTTCTTGAATTAATTTATCCCAAACACTTTGAGCAAATGCTGAAAAGTTTTCACCTTCAGAAGAAATAAAAATAGGTTGGATGATTTGGCTTGTTTCAAATTGATTTTTAACTTCCAAATGCCATAAAGACCAATAACCAGGCGTGGAACTTCCTTGTTTTATTTTTACAGTTGGAATTTGTTGAGAGGTGGTATATGGTATTGCTTCCCTTAATATAGTTTGAATAATTTCATGCTGTAATGAAATAGGTTCTGGGATTGGATTGTTTACACTTTCTTTAATGTTGAATGTATAGATACCTTCCTTATGACTTGGAAACTTGAATCGAATACCATCTATCAAGTTTTGATAAGCAATGCCTTTTGTGGTTAAGTACTGTTTGGTTAAATTTTCTAACCAATTAGGCAATGGGCTGTGTTTTATAGCATCTACTTTATCTACTTTAATATCTTTGGATGACAATGTAGGCAAAGCTCCTTCTGTGCTTTTATACTCTTGTAGTTTGCTTTTTATCTCATCTAACCAAGTATTACTTTCTTGCTCAAATTTAGTAGGATTTAATAATGAAGTTAGATACAAGCGGTTTAATTGGTCACGTTCTAATGTGCTGTCTAATACATCCGATGTTTTATCAATACCAAGTTCATTCATAATCTGGCTTAGCTTGGTTTCTACTACTTCATACACTCGTTTATCTACTGAGTTGTCCAGCATCATATTTAAAGCAAGTACTTCAAATGATTGCCCAATTCGGTCAACCCTGCCAATTCTTTGTTCTAACACCATTGGATTCCAAGGCATGTCGTAATTGATTACGATATGGGCAAACTGCATGTTTAGCGATTCACCTGCTGCATCGGTACAAATTAAAATTTGAGAACCTTCTTTAAATTGTTTGAGTGCATTTACCCTTTGGTCAAAATCCATTGAACCATTAATGGTATCACAGATATAGCCACCTTTTTCTTCCAATACTTTTTTCAACATGTATTGAGTACTGGTAAACTCGGTGAAAATTAAGAATTTGGAATCTGGATTCTGTTCAACACGTTTCAATTCAGATAACTTGCTCATTAAATATTCAACTTTGGCATCGGTTTCGGAATTTAAGCAATCTTTGGCATCTCTAATTAAACCTTGTAGAATGCTTAATTCAGTATCATAATTAGCCTGAGTTTCTTCCACCATTGAAAATACCTTTTGCTCAAAGTCTATTTCCATTTGACCCTCAAAGCCAAACTCATCCATGTTGTTAATGATGTTTTCTTTGTTTACCTCTTGCCTTTCGCCAGAGAGCCTTTCTGCTCGTTTTTGCATGGCATCCAAAATGGCTTGTGTTGAACTACTCATCATCCGTTGAAAGAGTATCATTACAAAACCGTAAGAAGTATTTTTGGTTTGTTGAGCCAAGTTAAAACCGCTTACTACATATTCTGTTACTGCATCGTATAATGCTTTCTGTTTGCGGTGGTTTACTTCATGTAGTATTACTTCAATTTTTTTGGTATGCCTTTTATTGAACAATGCTTTACCATTGTAATCTATTGCTTGTCTTTTTTCTGTTCTTACTACATAAGGTTCTAATTCCGGTATGGTTGGCATACCTTCACCTGCAAAGGCATCGTTGTTTAGCAATTGTAACAATCGTCTAAAATGATCACTTTTGCCCCTGTGCGGTGTTGCTGAAAGCAAAAGCACATTGGGTATAGCATTGCATAAAATATCTGCCATTTGAAAACGACCCACTTGTGTATTGCTACCACCGACTTTATGGCACTCGTCAATAACCAAAAGATCAAACTCTGCTTCTAATACACTTTGTATGCGATAGCGGTTATACTCATCCACTTTTTGTTTACTCCAACCTTGACGGGTTTCAATAGGCTTTAAAGCATCCATTGAAACAATGATTTGATTGTGCTGTGTAAATAGGTTTATTTCATTATCAACTTCGAGCCTTGCAAATGTTTTGCTTACGGTATTGATATAATCGGAATCGTAAATGTGGAATAGTTCATTAAAATGTTTTTTCATTTCTTGTTGCCATTGACCCATAGCAGATTTGGGAACAACAATTAAAGTGCGTTTGGCAATGCCTCTTAATTTCAGTTCTTTTAAAATCAATCCTGTTTCAATGGTTTTTCCCATACCCACTTCATCGGCTATTAGAAACCTAAGAAACTGACCAGCCATTACTTTCTCTAAAGCCAGTATTTGGTGGGGCAATGGAATAATGTTGCTCTCAATGGGAGCTAACATAGACTGTTTAAATACCTCACTTTTGATTTTTGCTGCAATGGCTTTAAAAGTTATATCAGCATCAGTAGGTAATTTGGTTTCATCAGTCAATTCAGAATAAGGAACAGATTTTACTTCACCTGTAGACAGTATTTTAACCTCGGCTATTTGCTTGCCGAAAACAGATTTTTTTGATAGTATTTCTATCTCTTTTTCTTGGTATTGCATTACTTCAGATTTATAAGAGTATTGGCTATTTCGTCACGCAGTTTAGGTGCAACTTCTACATTGTTGGCGTATTTTTTCCAATTACTTACCTTGTTGTTAATCTCTGATATTACTTCTGGTGCCTTTTTGTTTCGTATTGACTCACCAATAATTAATAAATCGTCTTTTGTGATATCGGTACGTTTACCATTTATGCTTAATATATGTTGGCTTACCCACGCATGTTTAGGTTGATAGGCATGGCAAATATCATAAGCTGGCGACAATTCCCATACTCCACCTTTTTTGAGACGGAAAGAAAAATTCTTGGTATGGTCATCACAATTGCGAGCAAGAACATTGAAAACCATACGGCGAAACATTTGCTCGGCAGCCGGGTATGGCATTTTTAACTCACGCAAGGTTTGAAATAATTGTTCGTAGCTATAGCTGGTTAATGCATTATAGTCGAAATGTTTCATAGCACATAAAGTTTGGATGTGATGCTTTGATGAACCATCTTCACGGTCGAAACGTTTGGTCATAAAATGTGCCCTGCCATTTTCTTCAAGTAGGCGGGAAGGCATCATTTCAATACCGCAGTCTGTAGCCATATTGTAATAAGCCATTTCAACACGACCATAACCTGTGCTTGCTCCTAATTGTATGGCGCTTACCCCATCTAATTTTATCAGCCAATGTTCGAAACCCTTTGGTGCATTGGTTTGACCTGATTTTACTTCACCCGTTTTTTCATTGTATGCAATTACTGCTTTGGGGCGGGCACCACCAGCCGATGTGCCAATGCGTAATATGTCAAGTACTGCTTTTTCTTCGTCTTTATGCAAATTGGTAGCAAATGCTTCTTTGTTTGATAGCATTCTTTGTGCTATGTTCACCAAGCTTTCTATTTCGACAGTAAACGTTCGTTTACTTTCTTTTATAGTTACCGGTTCAAATTCCAGTGCCCCCATACCTCTTGTGCCAATAAAACAGAGCATTTCTACCGGATTCATGCTGTTTTCGGGACGACCTTGCTGAGCCAGCCATAGATTTATAAGTTCATTACCATACCGGTCGGGCAACATATCGGCTAAGAGACCGGGTAAACCTTTAAAAGAATCGGAAGCTGCATCGCTTTTCTTGCGCAATGCTGGGAATTCAAAGATTTTTTTATCTGAAGATATTGGCATTTGTAAGGGTGCTATATCCCAATTATTACTTTTGAATTTAGAATCGTACTCGAAGGTGGCTATTCCCCGGGTTTCGTCCCAAGCAACAGCACCAACTAACTCGCTCCATATTTTAACGAATGCAGTGTTCATAATTACCAATCGATTTTATCTGTTTCGGTCTTTTTTTTACCGCTTGCACGCTGTCTTTTTTCTTGTTCTATTTTAGCCATAGCCAAAGGACTAATGGTTTTAGGCACAATAAAGGCATCCATTATATGTAATTGGTCTAATACTCTTAATACTTGTATTAAAGTTGACAGGGTTACTGTTTCGCCCCGTTCGAGCAGGCTTAGGGTAGAACGGCTTATACCTGCAGCTTCTGCCACCATATCCTGAGTTTTGTTCTGCTCCATTCTTTGGTGTTTTATAAATGCCCCTATTTGTTGTGATAAAGCATTATCACTCATGGATAGCCAATTTTTGTATGATATATCAGTCATAATTTGTGTTTTTTGATTCTAATGAATGATTTGTCATGCAAATATAAACTATTTTAATCGAATAAAAATAAAGATGAATGATATATCATTCGATAACTAGTAATAAAAGCCTTATTGAATGAAATATCATACATCATAGTCCAATTTATACTCTATCTTTAGCAATATCATAATACATCAACAACTGCTCATCTTCCAACAAAATGTTTTGCGGAATCATATCGCCAAGTGTTACAATGGTTTTAAAATCTTTTTGTTCCCAACTGTTTTTGAAACCAGCCCGCAAGGCTTCTACCCGAACCTCTTTTAGCCTTTTTGCTTTTGGCTGGTTGATGGCCGTTACATATCCTGCAAACTCTTTTAATAATACTTT
>JAIFLP010000100.1 GCA_020049015.1 Bacteroidota bacterium
GCATATATTTTTAGATTTTTTTGTATCCAGAATTTTTGCTTAAATGGCTTGTAAATATGCTTTACTGCTAAGTCCAATGATTAAATACATTGGTATACCTAATAACCGCTTAAAATATTTTTTTACTATAAAAAATATCATCATTTAAATTTAAAATATTTCGTCAATTATTAGCTTTTCTTATCTAGCAATCTAATCAAGTTTTTTTATATTTGTATTCTAATTATCATTTATGCTTCAATAATTTTTAATAAAAACCTTATGAAATCTTTTAAGAAGGCTGTAAGAATAGATAATAGTGAAGACGAAAGCACAAAAAAAATCCTTGATTTCCCAGTAATTGGAATTGGAGCATCTGCTGGTGGGCTTGAGGCATTGCAGGATTTTTTTAAAAATATGGTAGCTGTACCCGAAGCAGCTTTTGTTATTATACAGCACTTATCGCCAGATTACAAAAGCTTTATGAATGAGTTGCTTTCACGTTTTACCACCATTAAAATTGAAGTGGTAATTGATGGCATGGATTTAAAGCCTAATTGCATCTATTTGATTCCGCCTAAGATGAACATGACCATTTTTCATGGAACATTGTATCTTAATGAGTTAAGTGCTACCCGAACCTTAAATTTACCTATAGATATTTTCTTTCGTTCACTGGCAAAAGACCAGGAAAAAAATGCCGTTGGTATTATTCTCTCGGGAGCCGGAAGCGATGGTGCATTAGGCATCAAGGCTATTAAGGAGTTTGGCGGTATGACTATGGCCCAAGACGAGAATTCGGCTAAATTTGAAAGTATGCCACACAGTTCCATTTCAACAGGCATGGTCGATATTGTGATGCCTCCAGCTCAATTGGCAGAGGAACTTATTTATTACATAAAACATCCATTTGTTAAAGAAACCAAGAGAATTGATTCAATTTTGGCGAGTGACCAAAGTCAACTATCAAAAGTAATTGCTATTTTAAATGATACAAAAAATGTCGATTTCTCTTGCTACAAGGAAAATACCATTATTCGCCGCTTAGAAAAAAGAATAAGTATTAACCGTTTCGAGAAAATTGAAGAATACATAAAGTTTTTAATCAATAACAGCAAAGAAATAAATATTCTTTTCAACGAACTTTTGATTGGTGTAACCCGCTTCTTTAGAGATGAAGCCGCATACAACGCATTAAAAGTTCAGGTTATTTCAAAGCTGGTAGAGTTGCCGGTGACAAAAAAGGAAATTCGTTTGTGGGTGGCTGCTTGTTCAACTGGAGAGGAAGCCTATTCTCTGGCCATACTTTTTAGAGAGTGCATGGTTGAATGCAATATCAATAGGGAGGTGAAAATTTTTGCTACCGATTTAGATACAAATTCATTGGAATATGCCGCAGCCGGGTTTTACCCAGATAATATTGTTTCAGATGTTTCACCTGAAAGGCTTGCAAGATTTTTTACCCGCAAAGAAAGTGGATACCAAATTAACGATACTATTCGCGGAATGATTGTTTTTGCTAGGCAAAATATTATTAACGACCCACCTTTTTCTAAATTAGACCTAATTTCGTGCCGTAATTTTTTAATTTATGTCAATACCGACATTCAACAAAAGATATTTGCTATGTTCAATATATCACTCAACGATAATGGACATTTGTTTTTGGGTTCGAGCGAATCGTTGGGTAATATGGCAGAAGGCTTTAAAGTAATTGAGGCCAAATCGAAAATATTTCAAAAAAAAGCAAATTATAAACCAGCTATTCAATCGGGTTTTCGTCAAAACACTGCTTTTAAAAACATTCCCGAAATATTGCATGTTAGCACTGCACTTAAAACACAAAAAGGAAAAAGCCGGTTTTTGGAAGTTTTGTTCGACCAAATCATGGGCGATTATTTGCCGCCAACGGTTGTTATCGATGAACATGGCGACATTTTACATACCATAAATAGTGTGAATGACTATTTAAGTATCCCAACAGGTCAAATAACCACAAACCTGCTGAAAATGCTTTCTAAAGAAAATTCAGTATTTGTGAGCAGCCTTATTCGTCGTGCTGCAAAAAGTAACGAGGAATTATTGATAGATAATATTGAATCCAAAAATAAAGGGAAACAATTAAGCTTGTCGTGTAAGAAAATTATCGATAAATTAAATGGAAATGAATACTATTTGGTTTCGTTTAACGAAAAAGAAGTAGTAGCCAGTACAAAAAAAACTTCAAAAACCGAAAAGCTCAATGTGCAAATTCATTACAACGAGCGCATTGAAGAATTGGAAAAAGAGTTGCAGCTAAAAAGCGAAAGCCTTCAAGCTACAGTTGAAGAGCTCGAAACAAGTAATGAAGAGCTGCAATCGTCGAATGAAGAGCTCATAGCATCGAACGAAGAATTACAAAGCACCAATGAAGAGCTTCAATCGGTAAATGAAGAATTATATACCGTTAATTCCGAGCATATTCGGAAAATTGACGAACTCACCGAGTTAACTTCCGATGTAGAAAACTTGTTGAAAAATACTCAGATAGGCACTTTGTATCTCGATCAACACCTCATTATCCGCAAGGTAAATGAAGTAGCCAGCAAATTAACCAATATCATAACATCCGATGTTGGTCGACCCTTAAAACATTTGTCATTAAATAATTTTGAAATTAATTTAATTGTAGATATTGAAAGCGTATCGGATAATTTGCAGCCATTAGAACGCGAAATATCAGATAACAAGGGTATTTGGTATTTAATGCGCATTATTCCTTACCGAACAATTGAAAATGCAGTAGAAGGGATTATTGTAACATTTATAAATATTGCCAAACTCAAGAAGGAAGAAGAATTGAAGCTCGCTATTGAGAAGCGATACCGGTCATATATTGATGTTACAGGACAAATAGGTTGGGTTACCAATGCTGTTGGTGAAATTGTAGAAGATGTGCCCTCATTACGAAAATTTACAGGCCAAACTTATGAAGAGGCTAAATTTAGTGGTTGGTCGAAAGTCCTTCATCCCGAAGACCTTGATAGAACCTTACAGGTATGGAATGAGGCTGTAGTCAAAAAAACACCCTATGAAACAGAATACCGCATGCTCAGGCACGATGGCGTTTATCGATGGTTACTGGCTCGTGGTTTTCCCGTATTTAGAGCAGACAATAGTATCTTGGAATGGGTGGGCACGTGTATTGATATTACTGAACGTAAATTGACTGAAGAAAAACTGATTAGGAGCGAGAAAGAATTACAAAAAGCGCAGGAAATTACACATATTGGCAGTTGGTATCTCGATTTAGCAACAAATGAAGTGATTTGGACTAAAGAACTATACAAAATGTATGGTTTCGACCCGGCGCTTCCTCCCCCACCTTATACCGAACATCAGAAGTTATTTACCCCTGAAAGTTGGGAGACATTGACTGGTTCATTAGAAAATACAAGAATAACAGGTATGCCTTATGAGCTTGAGCTTAAAACTATAAGGATTGACGGTAGTAATGGTTGGATGTGGGTACGTGGCGAAACGGTAAATGACAATGAAGGCAAAATCATTGGTCTTTGGGGTGCTGCACAGGATATTACCGAACGTAAACGTTTAGAAAGCGCTTTGGAAATGGGGGGCATGTCATGGTGGGAATGGAATTTTGAAAATAATACCGTAAAAACAGGTGCTGCAAAATATACCATGCTTGGTTATACCAAAGATGAAATAGCTAAAGGTTACGAGGGCTATACCAGTCTAATTCATCCCGAAGATTATCCAAAAGCGATGAAGGCTATGATGGATCATTTGGAAGGAAAAGCCGAGCACTATTTGGTAAAATACCGGATAAAGCATAAAAATGGAAATTACCTTTGGTACTTGGATAAAGGTGGCATAGTAAGTCGCAACGACAAAGGTAAGCCTAAATTATTGGTTGGTATAGTAATGAATATAACTAATCAAGAATGATCGAATTTGAAAATTAGAGTGCTTGTTTTTTTGATTATATAAAGTTTGGGTATGGACGAAAATTCTAAAAGGCTAAGAGATCAAGCCAAAGATGAACTCAGGAAAGGAAAAAAGATTGACACCTCCCTGTACGAAACCGATATGAAAGTATTGGTTGAAGAACTGTCTATTTACCAGATTGAATTGGAACATCAAAATCAGGAGCTTATTCAATCGCAACAACTTATTCAACAGAGCAATGATAGGTATGTAGATTTATTCGAAAATGCACCCATAGGTTACTTGATTGTTGATATAAATGGCATAGTAAAAGACATAAATCAAACCGCATGTGTGCTATTAGAAAATAGTAAAGTCAATTTGGCAAACAATAAAATCACCAAAATCATTCATCCCGATTACCAGGATATTTACTACATTTATTTTCGTACACTCATCAATCAAAAGCACAATCAAACCTGCGATATAAAGCTTCAAAAGTCTAATAATAATTATTTTTTTGCACGCATTCAAGGCATCCGCCAATCTCAATTTATGTCAAATGAACCTGAATTTCGTTTGGCTATAATTGATGTGACAATTCAAAAAGAGTTGGAACAAAACCTACTTTTAGCCAAAGAAAAAGCCGAAGAACACGATAAATTAAAGACGGCATTTTTGGCCAATATGAGCCATGAGATTCGCACCCCCATGAATGCCATCATGGGATTCTCTAGTTTATTGCCTAACTGTTATAATAATAAAGTAAAACTTGATAGCTATTCAAAAATTATAGAATTGCGATGTAACGACTTACTCAATATCATTAACGATTTACTCGATATATCAAAAATTGAATCGGGACAAAGCATTAAAAATATTGAAAACTGTAATATTAATGAGCTCTTTAATGAATTGGTTCATTTTTTTAATGAGTATAAAGTGCGGATAAATAAACAAGATATAAGTTTACTTTTTCATCCTTTGCCCATCGAAACATTGGCTTGTATTAAGACCGATAAATTGAAATTAAAACAAATAATAATAAATCTTGTTAGTAACGCTTTAAAGTTTACTCAAGAGGGTACTATTGAATGTGGGTGTAAACAAGTAGGAAAAAAACTTCAATTTTTTGTAAGCGACACAGGAATTGGTATTCCTTCAAATAAATATGATTATATTTTCGAACGCTTTTCTCAAATCAAACACCCATCATTGCAGAATATAGGAGGCACAGGATTGGGTTTGCCTATTGTTAAAGGATTAGTGAAACTTTTGGGAGGCAATATTTGGCTCGAATCAGAGTGTGACAAAGGAACAACATTTTATTTTACTATTGATTATTAAAATGATTAATAAATATTTAGTTTAAGTTTAGTTGAAATTACTAAATTGAAAGTAATCACCCGTAACATTAGATTAAAAAAAACAAAATAAATAATGAAAAAAGTTATCGCTTTTCAAGTTGCCGAAAGCATTGATATAAAAAGATTTCGGAAAGAATTTACTGACATAGAAAATCATATGTCGTCTTCGGATATTTTTTACACAAACGAAAATGATCAGTATTTATATCTATTGGCATATGGTGTTGTTGTATTTGTTGGTTACGACGAGCTAAAAATGAGCGATATGATAGATTACTTAAAGCCGCTATGCAAAAACTTGTTAGCAGAAAAGATGCGCGAAGAATTTATTATAAACACTACAACAAATAAAGATGATTTTGAATACAACGAGATTCACATCAGCAAGTCCAATCCTAACGTTATTCGAATTATTATGCTAAACGTTGCACAATCTGTTGCGCTAGACTATTTCTCGAAGCTAGCTGAAGATTTAATGATTGAAACTACTATATACACACAGCAACTAGAAAAGTACGGAAAGATAAATATATCTATAAAGCGATTGCAAATGTTTATTGGCAAAGTGCTTAATGTGAAAAATAGAATTGCCGACAATTTTTACATTCTTGATTCGCCTGAGGAAACTTGGGAAGATGAGTATCTAAGCAAGATTGATTTTGGCTTGCGAAAAACTTTTGATGTTAAAATACGATTTCGAGAGATTGATTATCAATTGCATATTATTAGAGATAACTTAGATTTATTTAAAGATTTGGCGCAGCATCGAAAAAGTAATATGCTTGAATGGGTTATTATTTTGCTAATTCTGGTTGAGGTTGTCAATCTTTTTTTAGAAAAATTTTTGTTTTTATAGTAATTAAAAATCTCAGTATTGTTAGTAAGCATACAACTGCTTCATAATATGACAGTTGTATACTTTTCGTTTTTCAAAATGTAATTATTTTTGTCTCCAGCCTCGCCAAATAGGTATGCCATATTCGTTTCTAAGTACCATAGTTTCTTTACCTTTAGTAATTTCCGCAGCAATTATTGCTGGCTTACCCTCGTATGTTATTCTTGAACCTTTAATCTCAACTTCATCATTTTTTGAAATTTCAATGTCCTGTTTGTCAATATACCATTCTGGACCTAAATGTATAGAAATGGTTTCATTGTTTGTTTTTACCAATAAATGAACTCCTGTTGACATTCCCTTCATTGGAATTATTTTTTCCACTTTTTTTACTTCTCCTACCAATGTTTCAATAGTCTTAGTATTGTACATAGTATCATACTGATTTCCCATTCCCCATCCACCGCTTCTTTTTCCTCTTAACTGTGTTTGAGCTATGCAACTACTTGCAAAAAGAATGGCTACTATCATTGCGTTTAAAGCGACTAGTTTTAGACGAGATTTGTTTTTGAGTCCGTTTAGTTCTATTATTTTCATTTTCTGAAATGTTAATTTGTGAAAGAATTTTCACTTTGCAAATTTATTACTCATTTTTAATTTGCTCACTACATAGTTTTTGTGATAACTTACATAAATACCTTAAAATATAGTAGTACGTATTGATTAATTTAAAATCCACATTAAATAATGCAAGTTTTTACAATAATTTTGTAACGATTATATTTCAACTACACCCTAAATTGCTCGTTACTATTAATGTTATACGACAGTAATAATAAATTAATAAACGAAATAAATGATGTGGTTTTCCAAATCAGCAGAAACAGTTTTAAATGAATTAAACGTTGATCCGTCTAAAGGCTTATCTGATAAAGAAGCATTAACTAGATTAACGAAATATGGTGTGAATAAACTACTGGCTCAAAAAAAGAATAATTTGATCCTTATGTTTTTTTTACAGCTTAATAATTGGTTGATATACATCCTGCTTGGAGCGGTAGTTATTACCATTTTTATGGCCGAGTATATTGATGCAGCAATTATTTTATTGGTAATATGTGTTAATGCTTTATTAGGAGTTTTTCAGGAAGTTAAAGCTGGGAAAGCAATTGAAGCTTTACAAAAGCTAACGTTTTTAAAAGCGCTCGTTCGCAGAAATGGAGTTGTTAAGGAAATTGATTCTGAAAAACTTGTTCCTGGAGATATTATAATTCTTGATGCAGGAAGAATTATTTCTGCAGATATTCGCCTCATTGAATCCATAAATCTTCAGGTTGATGAATCGTCCTTAACAGGTGAATCTGTCCCTTCTGAAAAAGATGCTTCTCTTATTCATAACGATTTAAAAACAGCACTGGGCGATCGTTTAAACTTAGGTTTTATGTCCACCATTATTACCAGCGGAAGAGGAATAGGTGTCGTT
>JAIFLP010000185.1 GCA_020049015.1 Bacteroidota bacterium
GCAACTATTTGCTGGATGGCAAGTACTCCTTTGGGCAGCAACCAAAAGTTCCATTTACAGTATGGAGCAGCTAAAACGATTGCGAAAATTCAAAGCATTCAAAGTGTTATCAATCCGCAAACGCTGGAACACAGTTCAGCGTCTGCAGAGATAAGTCTAAACACCCTGGCTGAGGTTCAAATAAAAACAGCCAACGATGTATTTTTGGATACATTTCATGAAAATCCTAGAAATGGAGCCTTTATTCTAATTGACAATATAAACAACAATACTGTAGGTGTGGGTTTTGTTAATAAAACCTTAAGCTAAAATAATTTATTGCTCAGTTAGTACGCAATTGATAACTCCATTTGTGATCACTTTTGTACTAGCACAAGAACCCATGTATAATACTGTTGTACCTGAAAAAGTTCCTTTAACCGATGAATCTGGTGCATATTCTGACAAATTTATGGTTAAAGATGAACCAGGGCGCAGTTGGGCAAGAGCAGCCTGATAAAAGCATGTTAGATACAAAGTGATAATACCGCCATTTTCAGCATTATATGTCGTAGAGGTAGATATAGCTTTATCTGCATACACAGATATTGCAATTGTACCATCTAAAATATTAGCACTAGCAGCTTCTAAAGAGAATCCGTTGTTTTCAGTTTTCAAAGTATCTATAGGAAAGGAATAATCATTTCCATCACACGTGAAAGAAATGGTTCCAGAAGCTTTATATGAAACGGACAAAGTATTGAAAGAAATCTCATTTCCATAACTAATTCCGAAACTGTTTACTGCATAAGCTCTGAGATAATAAGTTGTACCCTTGCTTAATCCAGCTAAATCGCCCGAAAACAAATTATAGTATATGGCCGAACCGTCTTCAGATAATCTATTATCGGTTGTGTCTGCGTTTGGACTGGTACTCCAGCAAAAACCACATTCGGTAATGGGACTAGCGCCAACATTTAGTATTTCTCCACCGCATTCTGCTTCCGTTTTTGTAATATCATACACCAATTTAGTAGATACGGATGGTTTATTAACATTTACTGAATCATCTTTAGGATCCTCGTCTTTGCTACAAGCCGTAAATGAAACAAATACCAATGCAATTAAGAAACAATTTAAAATAATCTTTTTCATAATCTAAAATTTAATTTTTTATAAATATCGAAAATTGATCTATTCAAAGCAAATATACTAATAATTGGCGTAAAGGTAAAAAAAATAAACTCTTAACTAAAACAAAATAGGTCAATTTGTTGTTGAAAGTTAAATAAAGAAAAGAAAAAATAGCCTCAGGTTACAATATATAATATAGATATATGCGAACATCAATATTCTCCATCTTGCTAATATTCAGCACCATATCATACAGCCAACCTCCCTATTTGCATTATGGAGGTATTATACCTGCTATGGCGTATACCCAGTCTTATTTGTATATGAGCACTAACCAAACCATTCGTTTATTAAATGGATATTCAAGTCCCTATATTGATATAGACCCTGGACCCGGCAGAGTAGAACTGGGAACCAGTTTTCCTCCCTATCCGTCATTATTCATATCCTCCTATAACAAAGATGGTAAATACCTCAAATATCATAGCATTACCTCAAACAACTTATTAACTCCCCTTGGCCTATGCGGATCGGGAGATACAATTATCTACAGTATTTTTGAAGCCAGCGATTCTGTTCTATTACATCCAAAAAAGAAGAAAATACCTGTTCAATCTAAAAGCATTGTAATTGTAAAATACGATTCTGTTTACAATCCAATGAACTATATTACTTTTGAAAAAGACTCTTTGTTAATAACACATACGCAAACTTTAAAAGACGGAGGCATATTAATCTCTGGTACATTTATAGGAAAAACAGAACTTCACTTTAGTAATAAAAGTATTGAACTAAAAGTTCCGAGTAGCAGTACGAATGATGATCGAATTTTTATACTCAAACTCAATCGTGATTTTTCCTATCAAAATCATTTTGTTTTTGGCAATGTAATCAACGATATAATATATCAGATTAGCGAATTTAATCATGGTGGTATAGCTATCGCTGCGGGTATTCAAAGCATAAACACAAGTCCTGTTCAAATAGAAAATTATACATTCTCATCTAATCAAGATTACGACATAATTCCATTATTAGTGCTGCTCAACGAATCTTTTGGTGTAACCAATGTAATTAAACCTATAGAATATGGTGCCATTACTTCTGTTATTATCGACAGTATAAATAATTTATATATTGCGGGACAAAAAGGTTCTAGCTTAGGATCTGCTCCATACATAGCAAAATATTCAGAAGCAGGAAATTTAGAATGGATCAATCAAACAAATTTTGATGTTAAAAAACAAAATCAAGCATACGGACTAAAATTAAATGATGGTATTCTTAATTGCTTTTTAAATGCTTATGAAATGAACAGCGCCGATTCAATTATTGCATTTTACGATCCGCTAAATCCGGCGGCTCACTCGAATGAAATGATAAGTTTATACATGGACAGTTACACAGGAAATTACATTAACCATTCCTTCATTTACCAAGGTATTCCGATGCCCACAGCAAATTCGAATGATTATCTTTTTAAAATACAAACCCAAAGTTTAACTAACATAGGAGGCAGCGAGCAACCATACTATTTAGGGAGTACACTAACTATAAATAAAGAATGGGGGTTTTCCTATTACACAAGCTACTGTAATCCAATTAAAATTGAATCCATTGATCAATCGATTACCCGCTGTAATACATTAGAAAGCACGTTAAATGATAAAACGATTGCAATTAAGGTTACAGGTACTGGTATACGGTATCAATGGGAACAAAGTGGCAAAGCAATGGAAGATTATTATAACATAGGATTGGGTGTTGAAATACGTGGCAGTAAAACAGAAGAATTAACGTATGATCAACTTTTCAATCAAGGTTTTACACAATGGAAGTTTAATTGCAGACTTTCGAATTCATGTTCGCCATCTGTTTTATCCGATACGGTTTATGTAACATCTTATGCCGCACCTACAGTAAAAACAAACAATTCATATATTGAAGCAAACATAGATGATTCGGCTAGCTTTTCTGTACAACTCACAAATAATTATCCTGCCGATCAGGTAAAATACCAATGGTATAAAGGAGAGTTTGCCCTATTTGAAAATGAAAAATATATAGGCTCCAATACACCCCAATTATCAATAAATAAACTAAACCTATTTGATGATGGATATTTCCAATGCATAGTGAGTCACAAAACTTGCGGTTCAACAATACTTGATGTAAACATAAAACTATTAGATATTTTTAAAGATATTACCAAATCAAATAATGCTTTATCACTAAAAATATACCCGCAACCCGCAAATGATTATATTTTTATCGATGATTTGTCAATTAATTCAGAAGTAAAAATTTTTAATTGCTATGGTGCACCTGTATTGAATCAATTGCTATCGCCCGGAGAATCCATTAACATTATTCAATTAAATCCAGGCATATACGTGATGATGGTAAATTCGCAATTGGCATACTTTGTAAAACATTAATAATATAAACATGAGTTTAATTAGACTAATATTCATATTTATCACTGCAATCTATCTCATTTCTTGCGAAAAAGAAACGAATAATGATGATGGTAATAAACCAAACGATAGCATTCCAAATGATACATCGTCCAATCCATTAAATTACCCTCTAGCAATTTTAAAACAGCCGCTATGGGACAATTTAAGTCAATTGCCTTTTTCTAATCAAATAATTAGCCAAACTATATTTAGTTCTTGTGCCACAGATCAATCATTTTTTATAAGTACGTATCAAGATATTTATAAAAGTTCAAATGGCTTAGATTGGAATAAAATATTCTCAGCAAGCGGACAAGGTATTTCAAGTTTTTTAGTGCTTAAAGACCAAAGTATCATTTACTATAATGCCTCTGCTGGTTTATATAAAAGCAATAATGATGGAAATTCATTCTCCTCATTAAACTCAACGGGTATAAGTTTCGATGTAAATTCAAGTGTTGAAATGACAGAATTGCAAGATGGGAAAATCTTCATTTTAATAGCAGCTTCAAATCCTATGCAATCAAAAATATATTATAGCAACGACGGCGCATCATCATTTATTGAAGTAAAAACACCTTCTATCGACTATTTTTCCAATTTAAAAAGCTATCAGCAAAATAAAATACTTTTAAATAACAAAACAAATATTTATATATCAGAAGATTTTGGCGAAAACTGGACCTCCATAGCAACAGCAATGAGCATTGGTCAGGTATTGGTAAGCAACGATGGCGAAACCATTTTATATACCGAAGCCCAAGTTCCTAGAAAATTATTTAAAGGCTCTCCCGGTTCATTTAATGAAGGAAATTCATTTTTAACTTTGCTTAATTTTGATTCAGATAAAAATTTATATGCAATAAATAATAACAGTGGCAAAGCAATTTTAATGCGATCAAATGATTTGGGGGAATCATGGTTAACAATGGGAACTGAAATTCCCGCAAACTCATTGCTATCTAACCAAAACCATATTCTAGCTGTATCGGGCAGCAAAAACGTTTATGTATTAGACAAAGACAAAGCCCAATGGAAAACCACTACAGAAGGTCTGCCTCCCTTGATAGATATAAAAAATACAATTCACGCCACTTATGCATTAACGGCAAATGGACTTTTATTCATCAGTTACGACAAAGGAAAGGTATGGTATGTAAGTAGCGAAAAAATAAACAACAATTGCCTTTCGCTTGCTATAGCGCCATGGGATCAAAGCATTTGGATAGGTGCGGGTTATTTTAACCCTGTGCTATATATATTTGACCGAACCGGATCAAAAATAATAACAGAGCTAACCTTAGCATTCTCCAATATGGGAATAACAGCCATAGCTCTGAATAACAATAAATGCGCATTGGGATTAACATCATCATACAAAGATGATGGACTTCTATTAATTAATAAGTATAGAGGTGGTGAAACTTGGTTAGCATATGAAATAATGCCACAACCCAATAGTCCAATTTCGTGGTTGAATATTACAGGAAGCGAATCGGTACCGGTATTTGAAACGGGCATACTATCTCCTTCCAAAAGTGCATCCTTTATCACGGGCAGTGGTTATTTGGTAAATTTAACAGATTGGTTAATTACTCCCTTTGAACAAGCAGTGAACCAAAATCTGATTCATTACTCATTCTCATCGGCCTTAATAATTTATGTTTTTGAAGGCAATAATATATATATAGGCGGCGAAAAAAAGAAATCGAATTACACCACAATAATACCACCCGTAGATAAAATCAGTAAATTCTCATTCGACCATAGTGGAAACGCTTGGATTATTGACGGTGGAAAACCATTTATGTCAACACCATTTGCATTGCAATAGAAAGAAAAATGAATTATCAATTGTAATTTATTGTAATTTAAAGAATTAAAAAATAATTGCGATTTCTATGGATTTTAAGATATTTATATCCTATATTTGCAGAACATAATAATTGATTTTAAATGAGTACTTGCATCAACAACATGATTAATAAAACTACAACAGATTGTTGTATGTGTTGTTATGAACCCCGATGTTGTTGCAAGTAAAGGACAATGTGATTGATTTATACCCGTCCCGGATTGCACCCCAATCCGGGATTTTTATTTACAAAAAATTAAAAATTATGTTACCCAATAGAAACTTCAACAAAACATTCATGCCCATCAATATAGATGTGAAAGGGAAAAAAATAGTATTGATAGGCGGGGGCAGAATAGCGTATCATAAATTAGAAGGATTGTTGCAATATGCAGATACCATAGAATTGGTAGCACCGGAGGTATTAGATAAAATAAAAGATTTGCCCATAAATATTAAGGAAAAATACTATGAAGCAAGCGATTTGTATGGTGCTATATTGGTATATGCATGTACCAACATTTCAGAATTAAACAGTCGTATAAAACTAGATGCAGCGGAAAAAAACATTTTAGTTAATGTAGTTGACAATCCGGCCCATTGCGATTTCACTACTCCTGCAATTTATCGAAAGGGTTACATAAACGTGGCAGTTTCGTCAAATGCACAAAATGTATATGAATCTATAGAAGTTAGAAATAAAATTAAAAACATTCTCAATCATGATACAATTAATTAGTCTCGACCGCCATTATAGTATTGATGCGAGAGAAAATTTCCTTCAACTGGTAAAGAAACAACATCCCTCCGGCTCTATATTATTACACACATGCAATAGGATTGAACTGTATTACGGTAGTGGTCTGATTAACGAAAATGTAGCGCGCCATATATTCAGGGTAGCATCGGGATTGGAATCGGCATTTATTGGAGAATCATTTATTATAAGTCAAATTAAAGAAGCCTATAAGAAAGCAATAGAAACCTATACCATTGATAGCAATCTTCACAAATTGTTTCAACATGCCTTAAAAACAGGTAAACGCGTTCGAACGGAAACTTCAATAACTCGGGGTGCACTATCACACAGTCAGGCTATTTTTGAATTGCTTAATAAAATTGAACCCGATTTTAAAAAAAAGCAAATTACATTCATTGGTATTAATAAATTAAATGAAACAGTAATGAACTTCCTTAAAAATCATCATATCAAACCATTTATTCTTGCCAATAGAAATTTCGAAAAAGCTCAATTACTGGAAAATAAATACCAATGCTATGCAGAAAAATTGATTAATCTATCTGAGATAGCTATGCAATCAGATATCATAATAACGGCAACATCGGCTCCACATTCTATCATTAAAAAACATCATATTCCTACCAATAAACGGGTACTGATATTTGATGCAGCTGTTCCAAATGATGTAGAACAAAGTGTTAAAAGTATGCCCAACGTACTCTATTTCGATATTGAAACAATAGAAAAAAGCATTGACCAAAATATCGAAAAAAGAAAAATGGCCATAAAAGCAGCAGAAAGAATCATTGAAGAAGAAATTGAAAAACTTTTACTCGCACAAAAAAATATCATTGGAAAAAAATATCAATATGCCTAATCTAAACCATTTAAAAATAATAGCTAGGAACAGTCCTTTATCTATCATTCAAGTAAAGGAACTCATGAGTAATTTTAGCAATTTAAGCTATGATTTATTACCTGTACTGTCCTATGGCGATAAGAACAAACATATTCAATTAAATGAACAAATTAGTACCGATTTTTTTAGTCGTGAACTTGATGAAGCCATTTTAAAAGGAGAAGCTGATATTGCCATACATTCAGCAAAAGATTTACCCTATCCTTTGCCTATAGGATTGCAACTCTTTATGCTGAGCGAAGGATTGGATGCGTCAGATTCCATCATTACTAAAAACAATCTTGATCCATGTCTTTTGCCTAAACCAGTGCGAATAGGCAGCAGCTCAAAAAATAGATCTGAATATATACGTGAATTGATTCCTGATGCAGAAATTACACCGATAAGAGGAACCATTCATGAGCGGATACAGCTTATAGAAGATGGAAAAATAGATGTGCT
>JAIFLP010000144.1 GCA_020049015.1 Bacteroidota bacterium
GGGCATGATAATATGGGTTGTTGCTTGATATTGCGAAGCAATGATGCTATCCAGCGGCAAATTAGATGAATCATTTGACCATTTCCAATACGAAAAAACTTTACCCAATTCGGTAAGATGGGCCTGTATTTCAACTAATGTTCCCGGCTTAACAAATCTGATTTCGGGAATTGCATCTTTTAGTTGCAATTTGAATGTATTTTGCTCACGATACAAAGCTTTGACAGCAATATTATTCCGCGGCATAAAAACTATGGTTTGACGATCGTATGCATCCTCTACAAATGGCAAACCATTATAATATATAGGCACAAGAGTATTTATTCCGACCCATTGGTCAAAAAAATATATTTTATTCGAAACAGAATCATAAATAGATTCAGCAGCTTCTATGCTGATTCTTTTCCCCGGAAGGAATGCATTTCCATTAGAACCTTCACCAAGAATGGGAAGAAAAGCATTTTCAAGCCATAATTCATAATAGTTGCTATTTGCAGTAAAAAATTGAAAAGACAACGGTAATACTAAAAGATATTTTAACAGCCAATTTTGCATCATTGCAGGTATATTATCAAGGTTTGCTAACTCAAATGTACTAATAAGCTGAAAGATATACAAAGAATGGAAAAAATATATTAAAGCTACTATTGTAAGTTTGGATAAAAACCTGTAGTTTTGAAAGTGACATTTAGCATAGATAAGTATTTGCAAAAACCAGACAACATATCCTCCCGTTTTACGGAACAACAGTTTGAAACGTTGTTCAAGACTCATTTTTTGCCTTTATGTAACTTTGCGCGAAAATATCTTGATAACATAGATGATTGTAAAGAGATTGTGCATGATGTTTTCATCAATATTTGGGAAAAGCGGGAACAGATTGATCCTGAGAAATCGATTAAATCATACCTATATACATCTGTTAACAATCGTTGTTTGAATTTCATCAGGGATCATAAAAAATTCGTGAGAAATACCGAAATAAATGATTTGATGTTAAATGTTTATAGTTCCGATACAGAAACCACCGGGGAACAAGAATTGATACAACAGGTGGAAAAAACTTTGGCCCTTTTACCCGAAAAATGCAAAGAAATTTTTATTCTGAACCGCTACGAAGGACTTAAATATCAAGAAATTGCAGATAAACTCAATTTATCAGTAAAAACAGTAGAAGCTCAAATAAGCAAAGGATTGCGCATTTTCAGGGATAATTTGAAAGATTATATGACATTTTTAATATTGGGATTTTTTTTATTTTTTAAGTAAGGGTAAAAAGATGATCATGTGTAAAATGGGTAAGATGAAAGAATTGGAATAAATACAAATGGAAAAGGAACAAAAATATGAGCATGAAGAATTGATGATACGCTGTATCACTGGAATAGCTAGCGATACAGATTTACATCAACATCAAAACCTTATGAAAGATGAAGGTTATAGGACTCATTTTGTTTCATTACATAAAGCATACGATTTAATAGGAATAGGGGCATTAACTGAAAAAATAGATTTAGAAAAAGAGTGGAACCGTCAAAAAGCCATGCGAAAATCAAAAACAGGTCGGAGTGTATCTTTTTTCCAGAATCTTCAAAAGATAGCTGCAGTTGCTCTAATCATTGCCATTACAGGATTCTCGACCTATTTCATTATAAATTTTAGTCCAAAACAAGAACTAGCCAGTGGCAAAGAACCCATATCATTGCAATTAAAAGATGGATCAGAGGTTACTATTAACCGCTACACAAAAATTACCTATCCAAAAGATTTCAAAGGTGATACTAGAAAAGTAAACTTACAAGGAGAAGCATTTTTCAAAGTAAAACGTGATGAAAGCAAAGAATTTGTAATAGAAAGCGGTGATGTAACCATAAAAGTATTGGGAACCAGCTTTAATGTTAAAGCTTATGAACAATCGGAATTAGTTGAAGTAAGCGTTGCTACGGGTAAGGTTTCAGTTGCATCAAATGTAGAAACAACAATCATTCTTGAAAAAGGAGAAAAAGCTGTTTATAACAAAAACACCAAAGAATTAAATAAGCATATTATCATTGACCCCAATTATGATTCTTGGAAGACTAGGATATTCCATTTCAACAATACAATATTAACAGAAGCCATAAAAACGATCAACAACATTTATCATACTCAAATTGTATTTCAATCTGAAGATATAAAAAGCTGCAGGATAACAGCTGATTTTAACAATCAAAGTCTGGAATCGGTATTGTTGGTATTAGAACAAACATTAGATTTAAAAATCATTCGCGAGGGTAATAAAATATTCATTAAAGGCAAAGGTTGCTAAGCCCGCATGCAAAGGCGAATAATATATACACTCGTTTTATTCTTTTTACATTCCATTCTGTTTTCACAACATAATGATCTGAAAAAGAAAATCAGTATTCAATTTAATGGAGAAACGGTTTCTGAAGCCATATTAAAAATAAGTAAAGAGGCCGGGACAAATTTTGCATTCAATCCACTTCTATTTGAAAAAAGTAAACTGGTGTATGGAAAATTCGAACAAGCAGAAACGGCGGAAGTTTTAAAAGTTATTTTTACCGGCTTGGAAATTGATATCCTGTTTAGTGAAAAACAAATTATTCTAAAATCCAAGCAACAAGTACCCACTGAATCAGCAGAAGAAAAAGTTACAGTAAGTGGGTTTGTAAAAGATAAAAAAAGTGGAGAAATTCTTATTGGTTCTACCATTTATATAAGCAATTATAATGTAGGCACCACTAGTAATCAATACGGGTTTTTTTCATTGCAAATACCTAAAGGAGAGCATCTGCTTATATGTAGCAATATAGGCTATAAAACATATACCATCCCATTTTCAGCTAAAAACAATCACCAGTTATATTTTGATTTGGATGAAGACACTTCCTCGATGCAAGAAATAGTTATTAGCACAGAAGAACCAGATGTAATCAAAGCCAACAGCAAAGGATTGAATACACAAATATCACCCGCAACTATTTTAAAAATGCCGGGTTTTATGGGAGATGTGGATCTTATAAAAACGCTGGAACACGTGCCGGGCATTACTGCTCATTTAGATGGATCGTCATATTTTTATGTTAGGGGAGGCAATCGTGATCAGAATTTTATTTTATTAGACGATGCTCCCATCATCAATCCAACTCACATGTTGGGATTTGTTTCAGCATTTTCACCTGATGCCATAAAGAGCATCAACATATTCAAATCAGAATTTCCATCACAATATGGGGGTCGATTATCTTCGTTTATTGATATCAGAACCAAAGATGGTGATATGCAAAAAACCAAAGGCAGCGCTAATATAGGATTGATTACAGGTAATTATACCATAGAAGGCCCCTTAAAAAAAGACAAATCTTCTTACTTTTTATCGTTCCGGCGATCGCGATTGAGTTGGTTGAAAATAGGTTTACCTGAATTGGACAAATTTTATTTTTATGATATCAACGGTAAATTAAATTTTCACCTCAACAAAAAAAATCGTTTGTATATTTCTTTTTATATGGGAAAAGACAAGATTACGTATGGAACTGTAAATTCATCTGGTATCAGCTGGGGCAATTCATCTATGAGCATACGACTAAACCATGTTCATAATGAGAAGCTTTTTAGTAACACAACTTTATTTATAAGCAGCTATAATTATAGGCTTATTACCTCTGAGCAAAATGATACTTACTGGTTATCAGAAATTTCAAATGTTTCTATCAAGCAAGATTACAATTACTATCTAAACAACACACACAATTTTAAGCTGGGATGGAATGCTGGAAATTATGGTTTTGATCCGGGTAACTACCATTTAAACAACGATGAATATCAGCATTTAATACCTGAAATACCTAGAAGAAAAGCGTTTGAATTTAACCTTTATGGTGAAATCGACATTCGGCTGAGTTCAAAATTTAGCATCAATGTGGGCATTAGGAGTACATTATGGCGGAACTTTGGTGCTCAGAAGTACTATCAAATTGGGGATGACTACAAAATTACAGATACTGTTTATACAGAGAACACTAATTATAACAAATTCTTTCTATTAGATCCCCGCATCAATCTTAAATACTCAATAAACAATAGATACTCAGCCAAGCTATCGTATACACGTTGCCATCAGAACCTGCATATGATATCAAACATTACCAGTCAATTTACCACTATGGACATTTGGCTTCCAAGCGATCCAAATATCGATCCACAGCGATCTAACCAATATAGCGGAGGTTTTTTTTATAGATCGAGTAATAAAAAAATAAGTATTGGATCAGAAGTATTCTTTAAAGAAATGTTTGAACAAATAGACTATATTGAACATGCCCGCATGCTTTTTAATCCGGCGATTGAAAGCGAATTAAGATTTGGAAATGGCATTTCGTATGGCAATGAATGGATAATAAAATACAATAATTCAAATACTGAAGGATGGATTAGTTTTTGCTTATCGCGCTCTTTGAAAAAAGTTACTTTTCTGAATGGAGGTAATTATTATCCAGCTTTATACGACAGACCCATACAGGTATCAGCATTTGCATCACAAAAAATTAACCAGCGATGGCAAATTTCAGGAACATTTACTTTAGCCAGTGGAGCACCTTTCCGATCGCCCACCGGGTTTTATGAATATCAGGGTTATACCATACCAATATATACTGATATGAACAATGCCCGACTACCAATATATCACAGATTTGATATATCGGCAACACTAAAATTAAATAAAAACATCAAGCGATGGAATCATTTTTTAAACTTTTCTATATACAATTTATACGCCCGCAACAATGCCATGTCAGTAACCTATACAAAAATGGTAACCCCCGATGGTCGTTTTGTGGTGCCACAGGATATGGAAAAAGATTATGACTTGGTAGTTACTAAACTTTCGGTAATGGGCGTTATTCCGTCCATTTCATATTATATTGAGTTTAAATAATATAAAAATGAAACAACTACAAATACATATTATTACTATATTTTTTATACTATTAACCTCATGTGAAGGTATCTATCAATGGGATTTTAAAACGCCACCCAATGAATTAATTATTATTGATGGCATTATAACCAATGAAGTAAAAAAGCAAAGTATTAAAATAAGCAAACCGCTAAAATATCTAAATTTTGAACCCGAAGTGATTAGCGGGGCTGAAGTAAGCATTCAAGATCAGATTAATAATTACACTTTAACAGAAAGCATTCCGGGCACCGGTATTTATGAAACTGAAACAACATTAGTAGGAGTAGTTGGAAGAACCTATCGTTTGCGAATCTTATATAAAAGCAAAGAATATACTGCCGAGACTTATATGGTACCGGTAAAGCCAATGAAAAAACTATCATTGGCAGAAAAAGAAAAAGACAGTTTATATTATGTAGCATCTACCATAGCTGATTACGATATTGACGAATCGGCCATGTATCAGATAAAAATTGATTGGCAACAATTATCAGGCTATGAAGACATTAGTCCCGACTTAAAAAAATCAAGCCTTATGTTATATACTCTTAGCACGATAGATGTGAGTCAGATTTTTAATCCCTCCATAGAAGAAGTATTATTCCCCAAAGGATCAAAAATTTTCCGCAAAAAATTCTCGCTCACTCCCGAGCACGCCGCATTTATCAGATCTGTTTTACTAGAAACAAAATGGAGGGGGGGATATTTTGATGCAATCCCTTCTAATGTAAAAACCAATATTAGTGGAGAAGCTACAGGTTTTTTTGGTGCTTGCACTGTAATTAAGGACAGTTTAATTGTTCAATAAGAGGGATGTAGGTTGCTAGGTTGCTAGGTTGCTGGGTTGCTGGGTTGCTAGGTTGCAGGGTTGAATCTCTTTTTTTTATATTAATTTGGACAATAAGTAAGGGTATAATAAAAATGCTGTGTATAGATGGAAAGAAATAATAATAATTCATTCAAACCAAAAAAATTAAAATTATGAAAACGAAAAAAATCTTAGTCCTTTTGTTAGTTGTGCTAACCGTATTCAGTTCATGTAAGAAAGACAGCGGTGATGATAATGACTCGAGTTTGATTCCCTCAACATTTAAGGTTGATATACCTGAAAATTTAAGCAATTCAAAGAAGAAAAAGAGTGCTTCTGCAGATGAAATAGCATCAGGAAATGATATCTATGAAAATTTGAAGACATTTATTGCAGTAGGCGAAGGAGCCGCAGATATGGTTCAGGACATCATGAGAGCCATTAGAATTTATAAAATTAACCGTCCAATGGAACTTACTTATACGAATGGCGAAGATGGCAGAAACAAACATTTGATAGTAATTGAGAATAGTAGTTTTGAAGGAACAGAATACGAATTTCAATTAACCATTTCTGACGTGGAATTCTTAGGTAATGCTGATGGAGGAAAAGGCATTCAGGTATTTTGGAATACCAATCCAATAGTTGGAATAGCAATACTTAAACCTTATAATATTGACTATACTGAGAATGTAAATGCTCCCGACGCCCTATTCAGAATTGATTATAGTGAAGCCGGAACATTAGGTTATGATGCACACATGTTTGTAAGTATAGCAGGTTTGCCCTTACCTCAAGAACCATTGGCCAATGCTGATTTACAATATTCTATTGATAATTTAAAAATGTTTGCCGGTAAAAAAGGTGATATTGTAGATGTATATGGTAATTCAAACCATCCAATAGCCAAATTATTTGATCAAACATACGGCAACGGATTCAGTTGGGCCTTTGTAGCATCAAGTAAAAAAACATCAGCAGACGACATAGCAGTAGCAGAAGTAGGATTGCCCTCTACTTTATTAGATAGCGATGACAGAACAGCCATTTTGAAAGATAATTCAATAATAAATGTATTTACTAAGGAAATTCAAATTGTTTTACCTTGGGCAACAAGTGAAATGCTTGCGGTGTATTTAGCAAATGCACAAGCGCCAGGTTTCTTCGACGGAAATGGCTTTGTTAAAGCAGGTGTAGCGCCTAATACAACATATAACGAATTAACAAGCAGAATTGAAATCATGAAACCATTTAGTCCAAAAGCAGTAAATGATATGGTGATTGATTTTAAATAAAATATTTCAAACAATTAAAAAGGGTTCGTAATTTACGAGCCCTTTTTTTATTTATAACATCATTCGTAACGATACCACAACATTCCTACCCGCTGCTGCCATGCCTGTACTGTATGTTCGGTATCTCATGGCCGAAGCCACATTCATCATCCATTTTTGCGGACCGTAATTCCATACCGCATAAGCAGGCAACGCATTTTATTGAAGCTCAATAAGTCGGTCGTAACGAGCATAATCAGATGTTTCAGAAAAATGAAATGCATATTCAAAATCCCATAATTCTCTAAGACAATAACGGAATTTTTGCATGATATTAAATTGTGAATAGCCCGAAGGATCTTGGATCAAAGGATTTTTATTCTCCAACACTTGCATACTGACAAGAAATTTTGTATATTTGCTAAAAAGGAATAAAATGACTACTTTAGAATTAAGAAATAAAGTAATAGG
>JAIFLP010000036.1 GCA_020049015.1 Bacteroidota bacterium
CACAATAATGCCCCATCTCCATCGCTATCATATTCCACTTCCATGGCTTTTCCCATGTTTACCTGCCAACTTATGCCCGCCTGACGGAATATTTCGTTCAAATAATTCTGCAATTCGGGAACATTAAGGCTTTGGGGGATGAGGGGAATGAGGGTCAACGATTGCGTTTTGTCGGAAAGCGCACTGAGATATATTTTTCCTACTATTGATTCTTCGTCTTTTTGTTTCAACACTGCTTCAATATAACTATCGCCGCCAGCAGGTTTTGCTCCTATTGATATTTCGTAATAACTGTCTTTTAGCCACTGCGAAACCAATACATTACCCCTGTTATCGCGGAAAACAATACTTTCTTTATAATCCCTTGCATCTTCTCGGTTAATAAACCTTGCTGTGAGTTTGTCTCCCGGCTTGTTTCCAACACCTTTCCAGTTAAACACATATTGTTTGCCTTTGTCGATGTAATTTTCATAACTTTGTAATGTTTCTATATGCTTGTATGCATCAAAGCCATATTGCGAGAACACTTTTTCACTATGCGGTTCAAACACCACCAATTCCCTATCAATCCTATTCACTTTTTTCAAGCCCACATCTTCTTTCAGGTTTTGGGTGCCTTCCGATACCATCAAATTGCCGCGCTCTATCATACTTGCGGCAATTTCCAAATCGGTTTCATCTGGCGGTTCTTTCTTCATGGCTTCCTTTTGCAAGGCTTCACCTTGGGCTATCAGCTTTTTACCTTCGTCTATTTTCTTCAGCGCGGCTTGTTGCTCCAGACTTAAATTGTTTACGTTTTCTAATAAAAAGCCGGCTACGGTGGGGTCGGTCTTGGTCAGGTATTCAGCCATGTCGCTAACCAATTTAGCACTTTGTTGCACCGTTTCTACTACTTTATCTCCGTCCATTAAATACCTGGGGTCGTACACCGATTTCATACTGCCCGCTATCAATTGCTTGGAGTCATTAAATTGTACATTCTCAAAAGTACATCGCACCTTAACACCAAAATTGCTGCTGTTCACCACACTTTTGCCGCTAAAACTGCCATCGGCATTTTTTACTACTTCAGTTATTTCTGCTTCAAAGCCTGCTACCATTACCTTATCGCCTACTGCTAGGTTTTCTAAACGACTGGTTCTATCGGTTACAACATAACTGCTTTTTTGTCCGCAAGTATTGCTGATGGGTTGCAATGCGGGGGTTTTAAATACCAATTCCTCGGTATAGGCTCCCGATTGGTTCCCGCACAGCCCTTTTAGTCGCACAGTATACTGTGTTTCTGCCAAAAGTTTTTTGATGGTATCGCGGGAGTACGAACTGCTCATGCCATAAAACTCAGTCCTGTTCTCGGGTTTAAATTCCAACGTATACGAAGTATGGTTCTGGGCACCATCCCACTGAGCCAGGGCATGGTAGGGAACCGTTGGTGTACAACGAAAATTAAGGGGAATAGGGCATTCTTGTCCGTAGGTGAATGCCAATACCGTACTTTTGCCTTCGTTCTTGAACATATCCCTACCACCCGTATCATAAGCCCGCAAGCGACAGGCATAGCGTTTACCGGCTATTAAAGCAGGTTCGGCGGGTCCGAATACCAACGACGACATATCGGTGGTGGTTTGATATAGCGGTCGGTTGAGCATGATGGCTTCATCGGGATTTTGATGATCGCCCAGCAGCTCCACCAAGGTAAATTCATACTCGGTGCTAAAAGCCGCATTGGGAGAGCCTTTATGCATGGGTATCCAACTAAAAAAGAGGTATTGCGGGTCTTGAATTTTAAGAACACTATTGTGCACCGGTATGGTCCAGCGAGGCGGTTCGTTTAAAACCAACCAAGCGGTAGCAGTAGCCTTGTTAGACAAGCGAACCCCGCGGCGGTATTCAAACACGGTAATTTCAAAACGGTACACGCCCTCGGGCAAGCGACCTGTGCGGCGAAAAAGGGCTTCGTCGATGCCCTGAAAAATGAGGTTATTGGGATTGAAATACGGTGCCAGATCAGTACTTCCCAGCATATAAGGAACGGCACCGCTGAGTAAAATAGGAGCTGGTCGGTAAGAGGGATTAGAGATTATGCTAATGCCCTGCCCCATAATAGCCACTTGCAAGTACACCTCCAGTGAAGCCTGCATGGGATCGTTGAGCAGCACCGTTCCCGATAGGATATCCCGTTCGGGAGACACAAAATCGGATAAAAAAACGGAATAGGGCGGACTAATGAACAATTGCGACTGCACCGGATACACCTGAGCCATAGCTGGAATGAGACCCTGCAAGCAAAGTAAAACCAATACAAAATATTTTTTGGCTATGTTCATGGGGCTAAAGTTAAAAATTATATGCATAACCAAGGGTAAAAGTGAGTTCGAAAAACAATTGGGATGCAAATGACTTCATTATGAACAATTTGAATGCTTGGAAAATTTGATTTTTTTTACTATATTTGTAACATTCTGTAGTGATTTAATATATAAAATAATCAGGCGAAAACTTCGCTGATTTTCAACCGATTTTAGTTAAATAATACCAGATATGATGCATACTTTAACAATAGACATAATAAACGATAAAGCGGTTAAACTCCTAGAGGATTTAGAACTATTGCAGCATATCCGTGTACATAAAGAAAATACAGTGGCTGCAACAGCAACTAGTTGGGCTGCTAAATATAAGGGAGCTATGCACAAACAACCTCTTAATGAAATTGACAACCAATTAAATGATCTCCGAAACTCATGGAACTAAAATATATTTGGGATTCCAACACGGGACTTAAAAAACAAAAATGCTTACGCACATTAAACCTTGAAGCTATGCAAACAATACTAATAGAACTTAAAAATAATAAAGCTTTCGAAGAACTGCATCTTCTCGAAGAAAAAAACTTTATCCGTATCGTGAACGAGGATTTTTCTTCGTATTCATTGCCTGGAAAGCCAATAAACGAAGATGAGTTCCGCGCATGGGCAGAGTATGCAGAGAACACGCCAACGGTAAGCCTTAACGAAGCCAAACAACGATGGGAAGCACAGAAGAAAAAACTACAAGGCCTTATACGGTAAGAGTAACCGATAATGCCCTGCAAAATGTTGATGATATAACGGGCTACATCGCCTAAATTAACCACCAGCCATCAAACGCAATTCGCGTGGGTGATGCCATTTACGATACCATTGACCGTATTGGAAAAAATCCTTTTGCTTTCCGTGAATGCGATGAAATGCCAACCAAAAACAAAATCTATCGGAAAGCTGTTTGCCAAAACTGGCTTATTATATACCGTATTAAACCAACCGAGGTGGTAATAATCGGCATATTGTATGCTTCCCGCAGGGCTTCGAAGGTTAGGGGATTAAGGAAAATAAAGTGATGCATGGAATAATCAATCAAGCTAATAAAACCTCTGCAGGTATTTTGAGTCCTTTGTAAAGAGATTTTATCATCCCTAATGTTAACTCTCGTTTTCTATTTAGAATTTCACTTACTCTACTTTGACTGCCGAGGTATTTCACCATCTCTGATTTGCTCATTCCCATTTGCTCCATACGAAATTTTATAGCATCAATTGGGTCTGGAGGAAAAATTGGGAAATGTTTCAGCTCGTATGACTCAACTAATGTTACCAATATATCAAGTTCATCACCTTCTATAGTATCCTTTTTTGATCCCCATAATTCATCAATTCTATGTAATGCGGTATGGTAATCATTTTCCGTTTTTATTGGTCTTATTTCCATAATTAAATCGTTTTTGAATTAATTTTATCATATTGTTTATGAGTTCCTATAAATCTTATAAAGATTACTTGGAATTCATAATCAATCGCAACTACTAATCGATAATCATTACCTTTTATATTGAAAACTACTCTACCGTCTCCGACAATACTCGCGTTTTTAAATTGTCTTTTTAATTCATTAGAGTTTTTCCATGTTGCTAATTTTGCTTCATGATACCATGCTCTCAATGAAACCTCAGAATCCGAATATTCAGATTTCTCAAAAAAATCCCGAAGAGTCTTAAAGGCAATAATTCTCATGGTGCAAATATACAATAAAACAAGACAGATTTCCCGTTTTGGGATATAAATATTTATACTATGTCAATGTTTTCTATATCAATGTACTCCAGCATAGATTTATGTCTAATGGATTTTCTCCTTTGCAATATTTCAATATTTTTTATCGGACAAAATTGATTCTTTATTTTAAATTTTATTTATAGTAGGCAAAAGCCTACTATGATAGGTTCGACTCAGGCATGTAGCCTAATCAGAACGTGGGTTTTATCCCGCAACGCTTTTATTTTCATGACTACGGCTGCATTTTATTTATGCAGCAAGATGCCGCAAATGATTCGACGTAGTGAGACGCTTCTCCGAACGGAGACTTTTTAAGCAACATATAATCGTTTTGTGTTGTTGTTTATCATTTATTAGATTATATTTGTTGACTATTTGTTGCCCAAAATCTTTTAGCTTTAAGCTGAAAGCTTATAAATGCTATGCAACATAGGAATAATTTTGGGTTATTTAGCATTAGCGCATTCTCAAATTTAGTATTGTGGAATATTGATAGACTATATTCCCTTAAAGCACATACACAGAATCTATACCAACAAGGCGAAGAAATTACATCGACACTGAAAATGTCAAACAAAAAGGTGTATGTATGAAAACAATTTAAAATATATTAATCAAATTATTCACATATGAAACTTGCATATATCGGAACATATCCTCCAAGGGAATGCGGCATTGGTACCTTTACTAATCACCTATACAAATCAATGTTAATTAATAATGGAAGTAAAAAATACAAACACGAGAGTTTTATAGTTGCATTAAATGACAACGATCTTACATACGAATACCCTAAAGAAGTAAAACTTACCATCAGACAAGGACAACAAGAAGATTACTTAAAAGCAGTTAAATTCATTAATCTAAGCGGTGCCGATCTTTGTATACTTGAGCATGAATTTGGCATTTTTGGTGGTCAAAGTGGCATATATATCCTTCCTTTGCTTCATCGATTAACAATTCCTTTTGTTGTAACACTTCATACTATACTTAAAAATCCCTCCTATAACGAAAAGGCTGTATTACGGGAAATATGTAAAATGGCAAATAAAATTGTAGTAATGAGCCATAAAGCAATTGAATTTCTAATTAGTATTTACCAAGTTCCTGAAGAAAAAATTGTTTTTATAGAACATGGAGTACCTGCAATTCACTTCGATACTGAAAAATCAAAAAAGGAGTTTAAGCTCGACAATAAAAAAGTGATTCTTACCTTTGGTTTTATTGGACGCAACAAGGGAATTGAAACAGTAATAAAGGCATTGCCTAAAGTTGTTGCCAAACACCCCGATGTTATATATATTGTAATAGGCAAAACGCACCCCAATGTTTTGCGACATTCAGGAGAAGAATATCGTGTTTTCTTACTGCGCATGGTAAAAAATCTTCATCTTGAAAATAATGTTATATTTCTGAATGAGTTTATAAATGAACAAGATTTATTTAAATATTTATGTGCCTGTGATATATACGTAACGCCCTATTTGAATGAAGCTCAAATTACCAGCGGAACACTATCGTATGCTGTAGGTGTAGGTGCCGCTGTTGTTTCAACGCCGTACTGGCATGCAGCAGAACTTTTGGCTGAAGGCCGAGGAGTACTTTTTGAGTTTAATAATTCCGACAACCTTACATCTGTCATCATCGACTTATTGGACAATCCAGAAGAATTAAAAAAAATTAAAAGAAAAGCACTTGATTATGGGCGTAAAATTACATGGACTAAAACAGGAGAAAAATACATTGAACTTGTTGAAAATATCTTAGAAAACACCCATGAGGTAATTGTGGTAAAAGATACTGAAATAGATATTCTTATTCTGCCACCTTTTTCTCTGGCTCATCTCAACCGACTAACAGATGATACAGGAATCATTCAACATGCTAAATTTGGTATTCCAAACTTAAAAGAAGGATATTGTTTAGATGATAATTCCAGGGCTTTGCTGATGGCATTAATGGCATACAAACAGAAAAAAGATATGCGTGCACTTGAATTATCACCTATCTACTTAAGCTATATTCATTATATGCAAAATGCTGACGGCACCTTTAGGAATTTTCTGAGCTTTAGCAGAAATTTCTTAGATGAAGTTGGTTCTGAAGATTCTTTTGGACGAACCATATGGGCCTTAGGATATTTGTTGGATAATGCGCCAAGCGATGCTTATTATCAAACAGGCAAATCAATTTTCTTTAATGCATCTCCAAATTTTGAAAAATTAATCTCCATCAGAAGCATTGCAAATACAATGATTGGAGTCAGCTATTATCTTAAAAGCAACCCATCTGACGATTCAATGATAGAAAGGTTGCGAAATATGGCAAGTAAACTAATCAAAAATTATAGAGATAACGAAACCCCTGATTGGAAATGGTACGAATCATTACTGGCATACGATAATGGCATATTGCCATTGGCACTTCTGCATTCGGCAAAAATTCTAAACGACAGTAAAATAACTGAAATTGCAATTGAATCAATGGACTTTCTTACCAACCATACACTTAAAAATAATTACTTATCAATAATAGGAAATGAAAATTGGTATAAAAAAGATGGGAAACGTTCTGTTTTTGCCCAACAGCCTATTGATGCCATGGCAATGGTTTTAATGTATCATCAGGCATTTCGTTTAACAAAAAATAAAGATTACCTAAATAAACTTTACACTTCATTTTTATGGTTCTTGGGTGAAAATGATTTAAGAATGAGCCTATATGATTTTGAAACCAAAGGTTGCTGCGATGGCTTTGAACATTATGGGGTAAATAGGAATCAGGGAGCAGAAAGTTTGTTGGCATATTTAATTTCTCATTTAACCGTATTAGAAGCTTATGAAGAATTTCACGAATCAATATAACAAATTATAATTGAAAATAGCAATTCTATCTCCAATAGCTTGGCAAACGCCACCTGTAAAATATGGTCCGTGGGAACAAGTAGCTTCAAACATTGCTGAGGGTTTAATTGAACAAGGAATTGATGTAACCTTATTTGCAACAGGTAATTCAATTACAAAAGGTAAGCTACAATATGTTTCGGAAACTGCTTATGCCGAGAATTTGGAAATAGACCCCAAAGTATGGGAATGTTTGCATATTAGTAATTTGATGGAAAAAGCAAAAGATTTTGACTTAATACATAACAATTTTGATTTTTTACCACTGAGCTATTCTCGGCTAATAAAAACTCCGATAGTAACCACTATTCATGGCTTTTCGTCACCTAAAATACTTGCGGTATACAAACATTTTAATGCAAATAATTATTATGTTTCAATTAGTAATTCAGATCGATCTTCAGAGCTTAATTACGTAGCAACTGTTTATAATGGTATCAATACAAAAGATTTTACATTTACTTTAATTCCAAAAGACTATTTGTTGTTTTTTGGACGCATTCATCCTGAAAAAGGGACTTTAGAGGCTATCCTAATTGCAAAAAAATCAAAAAGAAAGCTGATTATTTCTGGCTTAATACAAGATGAAAAATATTTTGAAATCCAAATAAAACCATTCATTAATAATGATGATGTTTTATATGTTGGAAATTCAGGAACGACAGAAAGAGATTTGCTTTTAGGCAATGCGTATGCATTATTGCATCCAATAAATTTTAACGAGCCATTCGGATTAAGTGTAGCAGAAGCAATGTATTGCGGAACACCAGTTATAGCATTTAATAAAGGTTCGATGCCTGAATTAATTGAAAATACAAAAACAGGTTTTCTTGTTGATTCGATTAGCGAAGCTGTAGATGCTGTAAATAAAGTAAAATTAATAGATAGAAATTATTGCAGGGAATGGGCAAATTCGAAATTTAGTCAGAAAAAAATGATAGAAGGATATTTGGATGTTTACAGAAGGATTTTGTTGAAATAAGCTTTATATAAAAATATTATGAGTAATACACAATTTATCAAATCGTTGGTTAAACGAAAAAAAACAAGGATAGAACGGGATTCTTCACGTGTTATAATTCGTGTCAATGTACCTAGTATCTTACGTATTGAAAAAACAATTAAAAGAGTATTATCACTCTCAGAAAAGGAAGCTAAATATATACTGCAAGGGGTAAGTTTAAATTTCTTTAACCGCCATAAGAAGTTTGAATTCAAGTTAGAAGAAAATTTCAATAAAGTTTCAGAGTATTTACCAACAAACACAAAAGTAAGTAAAACAAAGAAACTGCTCATTGGAGCTTATTTCTCTATGGAGTATTCCATCGAATCGGCAGCACTTTTCAATCCTTCCATTGTTGTGCATCCAAATCAAGCAGGCTTAGCAAAAAACAGTATTCGTTTTATCATGAGCTTAAGAGCGACAGGCGAAGGACATATTTCATCGATTGTATTTCGCAGCGGATATATTAAAAATAATGGCTCATTTTGCTTCGATACAGTTTCAGAGTTTGTTGAAACTCCTGTTTTATCAAATGATTCATTTTATGACAAGCATTCGTTTCTTCTTAAATTGATAGAAATGAACTCAACTAACGAAACAAGTGATCGTATTCTCAACCAATTACCAGATGCTTTTACCTACCAAGAACTAAAAGTGAGTATTAACGTTGTTCTTTTAGATTTGGATTTTCAGCGGAATGAGCAAACAATTAGCAATATAATTTGGCTAGCTAATTCAAATTACAGGATAAAATTTGAAGAAAGCAGTAAAATTTCTGAACGTGTAATTTTCCCTGTCTCTGAAAATGAAAGTCGGGGCATTGAAGATGCTCGTTTTGTGAAGTTTAATAACGATAATGGCGAAGTTAACTATTATGCAACCTATACTGCTTACAATGGTTACAGTATACTCCCGCATCTTATTGAGACTGCGGATTTTCTTTCATTTAACATTTCAACGTTGAATGGTAAAGCAGTACAAAATAAAGGAATGGCACTTTTCCCTCGTAAAATTAAAGGTAAATATGTTATGCTTTCGCGTCAAGATGGAGAAAATAACCATATTATGTTTTCAGATAATTTACATTTTTGGCAGGAATCGAAAATTATTCAGGAACCAAGTAAATCATGGGAATTTAGTCAGTTAGGCAACTGTGGTTCACCAATTGAAACAAGTTATGGCTGGTTAGTGCTAACCCATGGTGTAGGTCCAATGCGACAATATTCAATAGGTGCAATATTGCTTGACCTCGAAAATCCTGAAATAATGATTGCCCACCTCCAAGAGCCGCTTCTTGCACCTAACGAAGAAGAGCGCGAAGGCTATGTGCCAAATGTAGTTTATTCGTGCGGTTCAATGCTACACAATAACCTGTTGATTATTCCCTATGCTATGTCCGATATAACTTCAGGTATAGCGACAGTAAATGTAAAAGAGTTAATTGATAGTATGGCACATTCAATTAAAGACTCTGGTTATTCAGAAATTGCTAAATAAACAAGATATATTTTCAATATTTATACTATCTGGTATTAAAAAATATTACCTTGCATAAGTTTTAATATAAAAACACAATGAAAAAGTACATAATTTTAATACTATTCGCAAATATTGTTTTCTGTATAAAAGTTAGTTCACAAGCAGCTTTGGTTGAATTCATGAAAGTGCAACCCCATTGCGGTAAATCTAATGGAACGATAAATGCGAAAATACTTAGTGCCGAAAACCCTGATTATTATTACTGGAAACACGGTGAATTATCTACAACGGCCAAATACCTTAGTGCTGGGGTGTATACCTTTGTTATTTCAATTTTGGGAAAAGAGTATTATGAAACAGTAACATTATCAGATATAGAAAAACCGACATTTTCTGCAATTATAAAGGATGAGCAATGTTTAAATTCAAAAGATGGATCCATTGAAATACTAGGTTCTGGCTTACACAGTATCTTATTTTTAGAAACAGGTACCAGCGGAAATATGATTAAGAATCTGATTCCTGGAAAGTATACCATTGCCATTACCGGAAATAATACATGTAAAGCCTTTGAAGTGTATGAAATAAAAAAAGCTAGTCCGCTTTCTATAAATGAATCTTTAGTGCCTGCAAGTTGTTCTCTGAATGATGGTATAATTCAACTAGAAGTGAAAGGTGGCGTAAAACCCTTTCATATTTCGCTTCACCGATTAGATACCCTATTGCAGGGTAGCACCTTAAAAACAGATTCAAATGCTAATTTTGAATCTGTTTCAGCAGGTGTGTATAAAGCAGAAGTAAAAGACAGTAATAATTGTTCCTTAAAAAAAACATTTGTATTACAAAGCAAAGGATCTTCGGAAATTCAATACACAGCGAATAATATAATAGAACAAAATAAAGAAATTTCTGATATTCAAGGCAGCCATCCACCCTTTACCGTATATTGGAAAGACACAACAAGTAAAAACACTATATCCCATTCATGGATATTTGATATGTATTTAGATCCAGTTATTCTAATTATTAAAGATAATGCGGGATGTGAAAATGTGACTTATATAGAAAGACCTAAGAACCATTTTGATCCTCCAGCCAAACCCACCAATATTTGTGTAATTATGGTAGACAGCACTACTGGAAATACATTGATAATATGGGAAAAGCATGACGAATCGGATGGAGTGATAGAGTATGAAATAATGCGCGAAGGTTTAATTACAGGAATATACACAACTATTGGAAAAGTAAAATATTCTGAATTGCCAATCTTTGTGGATACCATTGCCAATCCTACTTTTCGTTCATGGAAATATAAAATAAGAGCAACTAGCTATGGTAATTATGACAATATTACGGAGCATAAATGCATTCATTTAAGTTTGAAGCAAGAAAAAGATGGAAGTCCGGTAAACTTGATTTGGGATAATTACATTGGATTTGCATTTGACAAATACTTCATATACCGCGGAGATTCAAGTAAAAATGAAACATGTATTGACTCAATTTCAACGCATGCATTTCCTTTTTACAGCTACTCAGATAATTCGGCTCCCGAAGGATATTTGTATTATTACATTATGGTAAAAACGCCATCGGTATGCAATCCTGCCAATTTAAAGATTAAAGAAGGTCCCTATGATTCGTCCATTTCAAATTTAGAAGACAACAGATTAAAGCAAGATACAAGTTCAATAAACACAAACATAAAGCTAATAATAGATCGTGTAATTGAGGTATATCCAAATCCTGCCAGTGAAAGAATATTTATTAAGAGCCATTTAGAAGGAACAAATTATATAGATATTATTGATGATAAAGGCTTCAACATGATATCGCAACAAGTATACATTCCAAAGACTGAAACTATTGTAATTGAAACAACAGGCTGGAGTAAAGGATTTTATATAATAAAAATAAGAAATCAAAAAGTAAGCAATTGTGGAAAGTTTTTTATTCAATAATTAAATTTCAAAAGCGATACCCTTATCGGCAAGAATTTTATATTTTGATTTATTAAATTTATATAAGAAAGCACCTCTTTTAGAACCTGTTTTATCTTTAACATTAAGCTTTTCCATGAGCCCCAGATGGGCAATTTTTTTTCTAAAATTTCTTTTATCATATTTTTTTTGATAAATGGCCTCGTAAAGTTTTTGAAGTTGCGGGATGGTGAAGCATTCCGGTAATAATTCGAAACCAATGGGTTGGTGCTTTGCCTTAAGTCTTAGTTGATCAAGAGCTTTTTCGGCAATAGCACCATGATCGAACATCAATTTGGGAAGTACTGAAACCTTTTTCCAATAAGCATTATGTAAGGAAACCAATTCATTATTTGACTCTTCTACTTTTATGAGAGCGTAATAGGCAATAGAAATGATGCGGGCACCCGGATCGCGATCAACATCGGTAAAAGTGTAGTATTGTTCAAGATAAACGTCAGAAATTCCCGTATGCTCTTTTAAAATCCGTTTAGATGCTTGAGCTGCGCTTTCATTAGGCTCTATAAAACCGCCAGGTAAAGCCCATTCACCCTTACCCGGATTAAAAGATCGTTTGATAAGCATTAAATCGAGATCGTCACCATTAAAACCAAAGATTACACAATCAACAGCGACATAATAACGGGTATATTGGGAATAAAAAAGGCTCTGTGACATATTAAAAATTTCTCCAAAAATATTAAAGAAATATTAAAGCAGGTGTATGAAATGGTAATAAATTGATTAGCTTTGTATTTGATAAAATGAAAAAAATATGATTCAAAAGAATTTTAACGGAGGTTTTATTTCAGTACAAGGTAATTGTTGCTGTTGTTTAATTCGTTGAAGGGTTTAAAAAGAAGAACAATATATTTATATCGCAGACCCTTCCTTAAAGAAGGGTTTTTTATTTAACACATAAGATATGAAAGAAGACGGAAAAGCAGCTTATTCATTGGGAAAAGCGATAAAAGCCTTATCGGAACCAGAATCGTACGAAAGGGTATTTCACAATACCGTGATGACAGAGGATATGTTATCATTACAATCGATAGCCGACATCATGGAATTATTGAATGCCATCCTATTTCCGGGCTATTTTGGTAATACTGGAGTTAAACCAGAAACTATGAAATTTTATATGGGAGTTAACATTGATAAGTTGTTTAAACTTTTACAAACCCAAATAAAACGCGGATATTGTTTTCATTGTGCAAATATAGATGGAACTGAGTGCAAGGATTGCAATAAAGATTCAACCGAAGTTGCATTGCAATTTATTGAACGATTGTCGATTATACGCGAACTATTAGCCACTGATGTTGACGCTATTTTCAAATATGATCCGGCGGCATTGAGTAAAGGGGAGATAATATTTGCTTATCCTGCTATTAAAGCCATGACTCATTACAGGGTTGCACACGAATTATATCAATTAGAAGTACCCATAATACCAAGGATAATTACAGAAATGGCACATTCAAAAACAGGAATAGATATCCATCCTGGAGCAAAGATAGGATCATTTTTCACCATTGATCATGGCACGGGGGTAGTAATTGGAGAAACCTCAGTTATAGGCAGGAACGTTAGGATTTATCAGGGAGTAACACTGGGCGCCAAAAGTTTTCCGGTTGATGCGAATGGTAATCCTTTAAAAATAGCGCGACATCCAAAAGTTGAAGACGATGTAATAATTTATTCAGGAGCTACCATATTGGGCAATGTAACTATCGGCAAAGGATCTATTATAGGTGGTAATGTTTGGTTAACAGCAAGTACGCCTCCTAATTCTCGGATTTTACAAAATAAACCTCGAGAAACTGAATTTTTTGATGGAGGAGGCATATAAAAATTAGGTACAGGATAGTATTATTTATTTAATTTGCTATATTTATCGCGTATTAGTAAAATTAATAAAAACATACTATGTCGCAATCGTTGAACCTGTTCGCAGTTGATTTAGGAGCCAGTAGTGGCAGAACCATACTTGGAAAACTACAAAAAGATAGAATAGAAATAACCGAACTCACCCGTTTTTATAATGAAGTATTAGACATTAGAGGACGCTTACATTGGGATGTATACCGTTTATTTGAAGAAATGAAAAACGGATTGAAGCAATGTGCCCATAAAGAAAAAATAGAAGTTCATGGTTTGGGTATTGATACATGGGGAGTTGATTTCGGCCTGTTTTCCAAAGACGGAACCTTATTAGGAGCGCCTTATGCTTATCGCGATAGCATGACTAATGGTATATTTGATAAAACCTTTAATACCATTCAGAAAGAGCGCTTATATGCCCTTACTGGGATACAATTTATGCAATTCAATTCGGTATTCCAATTACATGCATTAAAATTGGCTCAGTCGCCATTATTAGAAATTGCGCATAGTCTGCTTTTTATACCCGATATTTTTAATTATTGGTTTACAGGTGTTATGCGAAATGAGTTTACATTTTCCACCACCTCTCAAATGCTTAATCCGCATAAAAATAACTGGGAAGATGAGATTTTCATAACATTGGGATTGCCAAGATCAATTATGCAAGCCATTGCATTTCCTGGAAGTACCATTGGGCAACTAGATCCAAATATTTGTAAAGAAACAGGCATCAACTCATTCCCAGTAATGGCTGTTGCATCGCACGATACAGGATCGGCAATAGCAGCAATACCAGCTGAAGGAAACAATTGGGCTTATATAAGTTCAGGTACCTGGTCATTAATGGGAATAGAAAGCAAAACACCTATTATAAATGAAAAAAGTGCACACTATAATTTCACTAATGAAGGGGGTGTTGAAGGCACCTACCGGGTATTGAAAAATATTAGTGGTCTGTATTTGTTAGAGCAATGCAAGCGTTCATGGGCATTAAAGGGAAAAGATTACAGCTATGAGGAATTGGTTGAGATGGCAAAATCATCGGAAGCATTTGCTTTTTTCTTAGATCCTGATGCCTCAGATTTTAATGCGCCAAAAGATATGCCCGCGGCTATAGAAGCCTATTTTGAAAAAACCGGACAAGGAAAAGCATCTACACAGCAAATAGTTCGCGCAATATTTGATAGTTTGAGTATGCGTTACAAACAAGTATTTTTAATGCTAAAAGAGTTATCAGAACATTCTTTAGATAAGATTCATATTATTGGAGGAGGTTCTAGAAATGAATTTTTATGTCAACTTACTTCTGATGCATGCGGGGTTGAAGTAGAAGCAGGTCCTGCAGAAGGTACAGCCATAGGAAATCTTATTGTTCAAGGAATTGGACTAGGAGCTATTTCCAATTTAGCTGCAGCGAGACGAATTGTTAAGAATTCGATTACTACAAAAACATACACACCAAAGGATGCGGGAAAATGGGATCAATCATATCAAAAATATCTTAGTAAAATAACCAAATAAATATAATATGAAGAAAAAATCGTTAGAAACTGCGTATGCATATGCGCGCGAAAGGTATGCTGAATTAGGAATAGATACCGATAAGGCATTAAAAGATTTAGACAAAGTATCCATATCGCTTCATTGCTGGCAAGCAGATGATGTTGGAGGCTTCGAAAGAACTGACTCTACATTGTCGGGCGGCGGCATACAAGTTACCGGAAATTATCCTGGCAAAGCGCGCAATATTGAAGAATTGAGAAATGACTTAGAAAAAGCATATTCATTAATACCAGGCAAGCATAGGTTTAACATGCATGCTATTTACGGTGATTTTGGAAAGAAATTTGTTGACAGAGATGCTGTTGAACCAAAACATTTTAAATCGTGGATAGATTGGGCCAATGAGCAAAAAATTAAAATTGATTTCAATAGTTCATTATTTTCGCATGTAATGGCCGATAGTGGTTATACGCTGTCGAGTCGTGAAAAGAAAGTTCGTGAGTTTTGGATTGAACATGTACAGAGATGTAGAGAAATTGCGGCCTATATTGGAAAAGAGCAAAAAGGACGTTCTGTTCATAATATTTGGATACCAGATGGATCAAAAGATGTAACTGTAAACCGTTTAGAGCATCGTAAAATATTAAAAGAATCTTTAGATACCATCTTTGAAAAGGAATATAATCCTAAAGAAATGGCAGATGCTATTGAGTCGAAATTATTTGGTATTGGAAGTGAGTCATATGTTGTTGGTTCGCATGAATTCTACATGGGATATGGTTTTACCAATAACAGAATGATCTGTTTGGATATGGGCCATTTCCATCCTACTGAATCAATTGCTGATAAAATTTCTTCAACCTTATTATTTAGTGAAGAAGTATTATTACATGTTAGTCGCGGTATTCGTTGGGATAGCGACCATGTTGTTATATTTAATGATGACTTGATACAACTTGCATTAGAAATTGTTAGAGGTAATTTCTTAAATAAAGTAAATATTGGATTGGATTTCTTTGATGCCAGCATTAACCGCATAGGAGCTTATGTTGTTGGAACACGTGCTGCCCAAAGAGCCTTTTTGTTTGCTTTATTAGAGCCAACAAAAAAAATAAGGGAATATGAAAATAAGTCTCAAAATTTTGAAAAATTGGCGTTGATGGAAGTATCTAAAGACATGCCTTTTGGAATTGTTTGGGATTATTATTGTGCATCAAAAGGTGTGTTGATAGGAGAAGAAGTAATTGATGATATTCAAAAATATGAAAAAACAGTTTTAGCAAAAAGGTAATATAAAATCTTGAGTGATTTCCGACGATGCAAAATCAGAATACTGAAAGAAAAATGAGTATTACTTTTATTAAAATAGAGTGCTCATACTTATTGTATTCAGTTCTTCGTTTTTTTATATTTGCATAATCAGATAGTTCTTTATTTTACCTTCCAAAACAGTTGTTTTTTTCATAAGCATAGGTTTTAGGGTTTATTGTTTTCACGTCCGGTCTCCCAGACCGGACTTTTTTTTTATATTTGCTTCAGATTTAAATTTTATGGCCATAAGAATCATTCAAAAACTAATTTACACCATTGTTTTGAGCTCGGGAGTTATATTTCTGCTGATGCTTTCGCTAAGCATAACTCCATTGCCATTTTATACAGAACGCTGGTTAGGGCTTTCACATGAACACGCTGATACAGCACCTCACTACCTTGTTATGCTTGGAGGTGGTGGCATGCCTGGCGAAGCAAATTTGATGCGTTTATATGCAACGGCCTTAGTATATGAAAAATGCACAGTAAAACCCAAAATTATTATTTCGCATCCTACAGATAGCATAGAAATGGGACTAATGATTAAGGAATTGATTTTAAAAGGAGTTAGGCAAAACGATATTCTTACAGAAGATGTAGGTAGCAATACACGTTCACAGGCATTAGGTGTAATGCAAATAATTGACAGTATTGGCAAAAGCAAAGTTGTATTGATAAGTTCACCCACACACATGTACAGAGCAGTAAAAACTTTCAGAAAAGCCGGTTTTAAACAAGTAACGGGTCAATCGGCTTTTGAAGACATCACTAAAATCAGACTCCATTTTAGTGATGAAAAATTGGGCGGCAATAAGCATATACCCTCTATAGGAAATAATCTTTCTATTAGATATAATATATGGAACTACCTGCAACTTGAAATACAATGCATGCGGGAATTTGTAGCCATTTTTTATTACTGGACAAAAAACTGGATATAACCACTATCTAAAGATAGTTTCATCTCTATTAGGCCCAACCGATACAATCGTTACAGGAACACCCGTTTCTTTTTCAATAAATGCTATATAGTTTTTGAGCGCCGTTGGCAAAGAATTGAAATCTTTAATCTTTGTAATATCATCATTCCAGCCGGGCATTTCAGTATAAATAGGTTCTATACTGCATGAAGTTTCAAAAGGCATCCGATCGCTTAATTGTCCATTAATTTTATAAGCGGTACAAACTTTAATTGTTTCAAAACCAGAAAGTACATCCGACTTGGTTAAGAAAATATCTGTTACGCCATTAATCATAATAGAGTATTTCAGCGCTGGTAAATCGAGCCAACCGCATCGTCTGGGGCGGCCTGTGGTAGAACCAAACTCATTTCCTTTTTTTCTAAGATCTTCCCCTGTAGCATCAAATAATTCTGTTGGAAAAGGGCCACTTCCTACACGAGTACAATAAGCTTTAACTATACCAAATACCTTACCAATTTTAGAAGGAGCTATACCAAGACCGGTGCAAGCACCAGCGCAAATGGTGTTAGATGAAGTAACAAAAGGGTATGAACCAAAATCAACATCTAGTAATGTACCTTGAGCACCTTCTGCCAAAACACTTTTTTTCTGACTTAAATAATGATTAATTTCATATTCGCTATCGATAAGGGTAAACTGCTTTAATACTTCAATGCCTTCGAACCAACCGGCTTCAAATTCTTTTAAATCGAATTGAAAACCTGTAATGTGAGAAATGCTTTCTATGTGTAATTTAGTTAAGCTTCTATACTTATCAGCAAAATTAGGCGACAGTATATCCCCTACCCTAATGCCATTTCGAGCCGTTTTATCAGTATAAACAGGGCCTATTCCTCTTTGGGTTGAACCTATTTTAGCATCCCCTTTAGCAAATTCCTGCGCTTTGTCTAGAATTCGATGGGTAGGTAAAATGAGATGGGCCTTTTTGGAAACTAGAATTGATTTTTCGGGATTGACCATCAGTTTTTTTAAGCCTACAATTTCTTTAGCAAATGTAATAGGATCAATCACAACACCGTTGCCAATTATATTCACTTTATCGGGATGAAATACGCCAGACGGAATGATATGTAAAACATGTTTGATATTGCCAAATTCGAGTGAATGACCTGCATTTGGACCACCCTGAAAACGAGCAATAACGTCGTATTTGGGAGTTAAAACATCTACCACTTTGCCTTTTCCTTCGTCTCCCCACTGTAAACCTAATAGAACATCTGCCTTCATTGCTATTAATTTATAATTTACTTTTTATACAAAAAACATCGCAAGGTAAAGTATTTTTATAAAAACAGAACAAATTAAGAGATGAAAACATTAACAAAATCAAATTTTTACCTGTTCTATTACTATCGATTCTTTTTTCTGCGCTGGTTCATCTTCATTCTGTTTATAGCCATATATATAAAGGGAGTGGTGAGAAGGCGTAAAATTATGCATTTCGCAAGCGGTACGAATAATATCCATGATTCTGGGATCGCAAAACTCTATTACCTGGCCACTTTTAATATCCACTAAATGATCATGTTGTATACAATGGAAAGCTCTTTCGTATTGAGCTAAGTTTTTGCCAAACTGATGTTTAAGAATTAGATTACTTTCCAAAAGAATCTCTATGGTATTGTATATAGTAGCCCTGCTGACCCTGTATTTTTTGTTTTTCATATGAATGTAGAGTGTTTCTACATCAAAATGTCCTACCCTTGAATAAATTTCATCTAAAATAGCAAATCTTTCAGGAGTGCGACGTTGCCCCTTTTTTTCAAGAAATTCAAGGAAAATTTTTCTAACTGTACTTTTTACTTCATCGTTCATATTTCCAATCGTGTAATAAAAATCGATGTAAAGTTACTATTTTTTTTTAGAATAATTAAAAATAAGATAAATAAATACCTATTCCTCAGAAGATTCAACACGATTAACGAATTCAACTCCTTTAATTCTCAGTAAATTAGCGATCATTTTATTTAGATCGTTGGAATTATGCACATACACTTCAACAAGTCCCTCAAAAATGCCATCATGAGTTGATAGATTTAAAGTTCGCATATTGATTTTGAATTCCTTAGTGATAACAGTTGTTATTTCATTAAAAATTCCAAAGTGGTCAATACCTCTAAGACTTAATTTAACGAGAAATGACAACACTTTATGGGTAGACCATTTGGTAGGAATTACCCTTTCGCTTTGTCCTGCCACCAATCGAACTGCATTAGGACATTTTGATTTATGAATAATTATTGATTCGTTAATAGCTTTGTATCCAATAACATCATCACCTGGAATTGGGTTACAGCATTTCGCTATTACATATGAAGTTGACTCATCGGCATCGGAAGATTCGCGCAATAGGAAGGGCGAATTTTTGTCATAATTTTTAGTTGGATCATTTTTATCTTCCTCTGTTTCTGAAGTAATTCCAAAAGTTAATTCCCAATAACGAATGAGCTTGCTGCGGGTATTTTTCTTCAGTATTTTTTTTAAGTCGTCGAGATTAATGAGTCCGCTGCCCACTTTGCTGTATAATTCGTCTTTGGTAGCAACTTCGTATGAAGGTATTAGTTTTCGAAATATACGGCTATTTGGGTGAAGACCTAATTCTTTTAGCTTTTCTTCGAGCAGAACCTTGCCTTTTTCTGTTCTGTTTTTTGTTTCGGCTTTTAGTGCATTTTTGATGATATTCTTGGCTTTTGCCGTAATTACAAAATCGAGCCATTCGCGGGTAATGCGCGATTTGTCGGAGGTGATAATTTCAACTTGATCGCCGCTGGATAATTTATAATTGAGCGGAACCAATTTATAATTCACTTTAGCACCAATAGATTTATTCCCTATATGGGTATGAATTTCATAAGCAAAATCAAGCACGGTAGACTCTCGGGGAAGAATTTTAACATCCCCTTTGGGGGTAAACACAACTATTTCAGACGAAAATAGATTTAATTTAAAATCATCTAAAAATTCAATGGCATTAGACGTTGGATCGCTCAGCATTTCACGTATGCGGCGTAGCCACTTATCGAGTTCTGTTTCCTGAGGATTGTTACCTTTATATTTCCAATGAGCAGCCAAGCCTCTTTCAGCAATTTCATCCATTCTTCGCGATCGTATTTGCACCTCTACCCATTTCCCTTCGGGTCCCATAACAGTAAGGTGCAATGCTTCATACCCATTTGCTTTTGGGGTGCTGACCCAATCGCGAAGCCTATCGGGCCGTGGCATATAAATATCAGTAACAATTGAATAAATATTCCAGCAAGTTGTTTTTTCTGGAATAGTAGGGTCATTATCAAATACGATTCTTATTGCAAATAAATCATATATTTCATCAAAAGAAATATTTTTTGTTTGCATTTTATTCCATATGGAATAATAAGACTTTGGTCTGCCGGTAATTTCATAATTGATATTTTGATCTGATACTTTATCAATTATGGGAAGAGAAAACTTATTGATGAATAAAACCCTTTTTCGTTCATCGGCATTTACACGCTTAACAATTTCCTCAAATTCATTAGGGTAAAGATGTTTAAAACTTAAATCCTCGAGTTCCGTTTTTATTGAATACAAGCCCATTCTATGAGCCAGAGGAGCATATAGGTAAATGGTTTCACTTGAAATTTTCTTTCTTTTTTCGGGACTGAGCGAACCCAAAGTACGCATGTTATGAAGTCGGTCCGCTAATTTAATTAAGATAACACGAATGTCGTCGGACAATGTAAGGAGCATTTTCCTGAAATTCTCAGCTTGTAAAGTTGAATTATTATCAAAAACCTCTCCTATTTTGGTTAAGCCATCAACAATTGTGGCCGTTTTAGTTCCAAAATGTTGTTCAACCTGCTCAAGGGTAAAATCAGTATCTTCAACCACATCATGCAGTAATGCACAGATGATAGACTTTGCGCCAAGACCAATTTCGTGGTTTACAATTGTTGCAACAGCTAAAGGATGAATAATATAAGGTTCACCTGAACGACGGCGCATTTCCTTATGCGCATCGTGGGCAATTTGAAAAGCTTTTATTATAAATGCCTTATCTTCAGGCTGGTTACATCGAACACAATTATTTAATAAATCATCAAACTGTTGCCTGATCTGTACATCTTCTTCCTGTGTCAACATATAAACCCTCTCAATAAAAGAAATATGAAATGTAAAGATATAAAAAAAATAAATGAAGAGCAGTTGATATTAGATAAATTTAGTTATTAGTATTATTTTTGCGGGCATGATAGAAGAACACGCAGATATAAAAGAATATCAGTATGAATTACCTGAATGCAGGATAGCACAATTTCCCCTCAATAAAAGAGAAGATTCCAAGCTTTTATATTACAAAAACAGCAGTATTACAGATACTTATTTTAAGGAACTGCCTAGCTATTTAGAAGAAACTGGTATGCTAATATTAAATAATAGCAAAGTAATATATGCGCGATTGATATTTAAAAAAACTACTGGAGCTGAAATTGAAATTTTTTGTTTAGAGCCCTATCAGCCCTTAGAGTACTTGAATAATTTACAATCGAACCAGAAATGTTTATGGAAATGTTTAATTGGAAATGGAAAAAAATGGAAAGAAGCGAGCATAACTTCAATAATAAAAATTGAAAATACTGAATATAAGCTTACTGCAACAAAGGAGAAGAGTGTGGGCAAAGAATGGATTATTTCTTTTAATTGGGATGCTCCTGTTTGCTTTGCGGAAATTTTAGTTGCAAGCGGAAAGATACCCATACCTCCCTATTTGAACAGAGATAGTGAAAGTATTGATAAAGAAAGGTATCAAACAATATATGCTCAAAGGGAAGGATCGGTTGCAGCACCAACTGCAGGTTTGCATTTTACTCCTTCAATGATTGATCAAATTAATCAATTAGGGATACAAACTGAATATCTTACTTTACACGTAGGTGCGGGAACCTTCTTACCAGTTAAAACTGACAATATATACCAACATACTATGCATCAGGAATTTATTTCAGTTGAGCGAAAAGTGGTAGAAAATATTTTGAAAAATAGAAAAAAAACCTGCGCCGTTGGCACTACCAGTTTGCGTACCATAGAAAGTTTATACTGGCTTGGTGTTAAAATTCATACCCATTCAATAGATAATAATAATAAATACCTTGAGATAAAGCAATTTGAATATCGAGAATTAGAGCAAAATATTAGTAAAGAGTTGGCATTATCAGCCATATTAAAATATTTAGATATTCATCAGAAGGAAGCTATTGAAGCGCATACTCAAATGATGATTATAAAAGGGTATCAATTTAGGATATGCGACCAATTAATAACAAATTTCCATCAACCTGGCAGTACATTACTGCTTATTATTGCAGCTATATGTGGGAATGATTGGCGCAAAATTTATAATTATGCATTAGATAATGAGTATCGCTTTTTAAGCTATGGCGATAGTTCATTATTAGAAATCCGCTAGTAATAATCAAGTACTTTTGCTTCACCTGAAAGAATGCGAAGCATATTCTCGGCCAGAGCTTCCATTTCAGCTTCACCCGGGTAAACTTTAATGCTGGCTATAAATGCTATTCTCTTGGAAATTTCATCAACAATAAAATTTGAATGCGACAAACCTCCAGTTAGAATAACAGCATTAACCTTGCCATTCAAAACAGCAGCCATGGCTCCAATTTGCTTAGCAACCTGATAACACATTGCTTGTATAATGGGAAAAACATTGCTTTTTTCATAAGTATCATCTTCTAATAATTTCTTTACATCGGTAATACCAAAGTACGCGTTCAGACCTGCATTACCAAACAATAAAGACTTCGCCTCCTTGGAGGAATTAAATTTAGAAAAGCTTAAATCAATATAATCACCAGCAGGAATAGTACCAGCCCTTTCAGGAGAGAAAGGACCATCGCCATCGAGAGCATTATTCACATCAATTACTTTACCAAGTTTATGTGCACCAACCGAAATGCCGCCACCTAAATGAGCAACGATCAGATTCAAATCCTCATAAATCAGATTGTGCTCTCGGGCATACTTACGAGCAATAGCTTTTTGGTTAAGAGCATGAAAAATTGAGCGGCGCTTAATCTGCGGAATCCCGGTAATTTTAGCAATCATATCCATTTCATCAACTATTTCAGGATCGGCTATATATGGTTTTATGTGCTCATATTCTTTTGAAAAATCATAAGCGATTAAGGCGCCTAAATTACTGGCATGCTGACCGCAAATACCATTTTTAAGGTCGTACACCATTCTCTCATTAACTAAATAAACACCCGCGGGAATAGGACGTAATAAGCCTCCCCTACCCATAACAGCATTGATTTGGTTAACATCAAAGCCTGAATCAATGACGACTTTTTTAATTAATTGCTTTCGAAAAACCAATTGATCCGAAACTGATTCAAAACGCAGTAACTCATCTTTTGAATGATGAACAGAGACATTTAATAATACGCTTTTCCCCTTATACAGAGCCAGTTTTGTAGAAGTAGAACCTGGATTTACCACCAAAAATATGAATTCAGACATACAATACAATTTCAAATAAAGAAACAAGAATCATAGGTTCCAAATTTAATATTTTTTTTACATTTGCAAGTACACAAAGTATAGCATGGAGAATAAATCTGAATTTGTACTGGGCAAAAGAACAATATATCCTGAAAAATATAGTCCTGAATTGTTGTTCAGAATAGCCAGAATTGTTAACAGAAAAATTTATGGGATAGATGCGGGCTTATTTTTAGGTTACGATATTTGGAATGCCTATGAATTTAGCTTTTTAACCCTTCGCGGATTGCCAGTAGTTGGCATATTAAAGATTAAATATTCCTGCACTTCGGAGTATATAGTTGAAAGCAAATCGTTAAAGCTTTATCTTAATTCGTTTAATATGTCAACGTATGGAAAAACACCGAAAGAGGGTATTATTGAAGTAGAGACGAAAATTCAGACAGATTTACAAGAATTATTAGAAACAGTAGTAGAAATAAATTATTTTTCGGAAGAAGAAGTCATAGCAAGCAAAGAACAGTTTGTTACCCATGAGTGGAATGCATATAAAAAAATAGAAAACATAATTGACCCAGAAAAAATAGTAATAGACCAATACACAGAAAAAGTTGAATTACTAATTCCTTCCTCAAATAATGCCTCACAATTGCAAATGTATACAGATTTATTAAGAAGCAAGTGTAAGGTAACCATGCAACCCGATTGGGGTAGTGTATTTATATATATGAAAGGTGAAATCCTGCCTGATGAAGAATCATTTTTGAAATACATTGTATCATTGCGTGATGAACAGCATTTTCATGAAGAAATTTGCGAATTGATTTATCACAGATTACAAAGTATATTTAATCCCGAAAAATTAATGGTAACATGTTTATACACCCGCAGGGGCGGTATTGACATTTGTCCGGTTAGAACTAACGACCCTTCCATTGAACTTCCACAATTTGGAAACATGAATAAAGTAAATACAAAACGATACCGTCAATAATTATAAATAGAAGAAACGCAGCGAAAAATAGAACGTGCGGGGACGAGAAGAACCGTAAATATAGTTACTGTCACGATATTTACCTAAGTCGAAATCATTTTGATATTGGTTGAATAAATTATAAGCGCCCAATGCTGGCTCAAACTCCAACGAATGATTTATAAACTTAAATCGATAAGAAATTTTGCAACCCAAGTCGAAGAAGTTTTTTGAAATAACCAATTTATCATCCGGCACTCCTATAGCACCGCCATAATGTGGAACGAGCATACTTCCTGTTAATACGCCGGAAAGTGCAATTTGGAGAGGAATTTTTGGAGTATATGTGTAGGTAGCATAGGCATATTGATTAGGAGAACGAAGAAATTTGTTGGTGCCGGGAATTTGATTTGACCAGCTTACATGCGCATCATAATAACCTTCTTGAATGGTAACACCTGTTTCAATTTGCATTAATTTATTATAATTGGCACGCAATTCAAGTGTAATGCCTTTAACTATCAAAAAACCACCATTTGTTTTAAGCAATACAGAATGGCCAAACGAATCAGGCTCCGATTCATTATAAACAAAAACCTCATTCAGTCGCGTATAAAAACCTTCAAGAGTAAAGCCATAAATGTAAGAATGTGTAGCCTTATCGTAATTAATGGAAGAACTCAAACTTTTGGAACGTTCTGTTTTCAGAAACGGATCGATAGATATTTTCTGAATACCCCCGCCAGACATTGCTATATGTATATCGCTATCAAAAGCTTGTGGTGCTCTATAGCCAGTAGCAAAAGACGATCTAATTTGCAACCCTCTAATAGGTCGGTATAAAACACTAAACCTGGGATTAAAAACAAGACCCTTTATAAAATTATGATAATCACCCCGCACTCCAGATAGCAAAGTCAATTTTGGACTCAATTTCCAATCTGATTGAAGGAAAATTCCTAATGCAGCAGAAGATTGTTGAATAGAATAATTATAAGCCTCAATTTTGTCATTGATTTCGTCAATAGTATATTCAGATCCAATTGTAAAAACATTTCTATCATTATTAAAAAATGAAGCTGCATAATTCAACTGCCCTCCCCCATTAATGGTATTTGATAAAGAAAAACCGTAAGGTGGATTTAATTTGTAATTGATCATTGCTAAAGAATCATCGGGTAATATCCCAGTAAAATGCTTTCTTTTAGTATTTTGATAAGAGACAAATAGGTTATAATCAACATTTTCATTAACATGGAATGTATACTCTGTAATGGCAGAAAAAATATCGTGATCTCTTTCTTCCGATTGTTGGTTCAGAAATGCAGGTTTATCAGCTATTTCGCCACCCTTACGGTATTCATGAATACTATTGATATTTACGTCTAATCTCGACTTCTCATTAATTTCCGCAAAAGTGGAAATACCAAAAGAATTAAGAGAAAGAGAAGGCATTTCAGAATAATTGTCATTGTTAAAATCAAGAGCGTTTCTATTTCTTTTTCCCGCATAAATTATCATTCCAGCATTTCGCCTTTGATTAAGCACAGCAAGTGAAGTATTTAAGTAGTTTTCAGAAATATCTTTTCCAACAGTGGATACTTGATTTGATAATTCGAAGGAATTTGATTTTGGAGTTTTAGTTAGCACATTTACAGAACCGGCAATAGCACTTGAGCCATATAAAGTAGAACCACCACCCCTAACAACTTCGATGCGATCAACCATATTAGCCGGAATTTGCTCCAAACCATACAGCGCAAGCAAAGGATTGATAACAGGTCGTCCATTGATTAAAATTTGAGAATATGAACCCGGTAGTCCGTTCATTCTTATTTGTGTGTAGTTACAGGTCTGACAATCTGTTTCAACTCTCAAACCCGGTTGAAAACACAAACCTTCTGAAAGTGTATTTGCCTGGACCAATTGCATGGTTCTTACATCTACTACATTAACAATAACAGACGATTCAGTTTTTCTTTTAAACGTTTTAGTACCAGAAACGACTACTTCATCAAATTGCATTACTTCTTCCTCCAATTGAAAATTTATTTCCATGGTTTTTCTGGCCTCTAATTGGATTGTTTTTTCCTGATTTTTATAGCCCATCATTTGCACCACCAATGTTATTTCGCCGGTAGGGAGATTGGTTATAAAATAATGCCCTGATTTATCAGTAACTGCTCCCATAGAAGTTCCCTTGATACTTATAGTTGCAAAAGGAATATGAGCTCCATTTGACTGAACATCACCAAATATATTAGCATCGGATTTATCTTGGGAGAATAAATGCTGAGAAAATACAAAAACAATAGTCGAAATAGCAAGATATTTTAACATAAAATCCATATTAAATTAATCATTAACAATGATAATAAAAAAATAAAAAGTGTAACTTTACAGCATATGAAAGCAATACGTTACGCACTGATTATTATATTATTATTGTTACTACTGATATTATTATTTGCCTTTATAAGAAGCAAACAAGAGAATAAAACAACAAAAGGATCAGAATTGTTTTTAAATATAACTAGTATTTACTACGGATTACCTGAGCAAAAAGAATGCGATCAGTTAATTGATTACCCGGGATTTGTGATATGTTATAATGAAAAAACGGAGCAAGCGAATTGGACGGCACATATATTAAGTAAAAAAATGCTTCAAGGACCACGTATTAAAAGGAAAGATTTATTTAAGAAGGATAATCGGGTATTAACCGGAACAGCTATTCCTGAGGACTATAAGCGAAGCGGTTATGACAAAGGCCATTTAGTGCCAGCAGCAGATATGGCATGGTCGGAAGCCTCATCAAGAGCCAGTTTTTACATGAGTAATATGAGTCCGCAATTACCAGGTTTTAACCGAGGGATATGGAAGAGAACGGAAGAATGGGCAAGAGAAATGGCGCTAATACATGACAGTTTGTATATAATAAGCGGTCCTGTATTTAAGGATGAAAGTAGAAAAATAGGTATAAATGAAGTTTATGTTCCTAGCTACTACTACAAAATTGTAATGGACATAACACAACCTGAATACTCTGCCATAGCTTTTTTATTTCAAAATGAAGCAAAGGGAGGAGAAATTTATGAATACGCTATAACAATTGATTCCCTTGAGCGTTTTACAGGGGTAGATTTTTTTTATGAATTAAAAGGTGAAATGATTGAAAAACTTGAACAGGAGCTTCAAATAGAACATTGGATAAAATAAAGTAGGGATTTACCGACAAAAATCAGACTTTCACCGTTTTTTTATAACTAAGAATTAAAATTAAAATCAATTTTGCATTATCAAATAAAATAAAACAAAATGAAAAAGTTATTACAATTATTAGTTTTTATTCTGGCAATGGGGAACTCATTTGCAGAGATACCAAGTATGCCCGATGCAAAATACACAATTAGTGGTTATATAAAAGATACTAAGAACGGGGAAGTATTAATTGGTGTTACGGTTTTTGTTAAAGAATTAAAAATTGGAACGGTAACCAATTCTTACGGTTATTACTCTCTGAATCTTCAAGAAGGTAAATATCAAATTGATTATTCCTATATTGGATACAATACCATTACGAGACCGTTTTTGGTAAACAGGAATATTCAAATGAACATTGAATTAGAAGAATCATCAGAAGAACTTTCGGAAGTTATTGTAAAAGCAGACAGGCCTCAAGATAATGTTACCAAAGCTGAGATGAGTGTAATTAAAATGGATATTAAGCAAATTCAGAAAGTACCTGCATTAATGGGTGAAATTGATGTAATCAAGGTAATTCAGTTATTACCGGGAGTTCAATCGACTAGTGAAGGAGGCAGTGGATTCAGTGTACGAGGAGGTGGCGCTGATCAAAACCTTATCTTATTGGATGAAGCGGTTGTATATAATGCATCACACTTAATGGGTTTCTTTTCAGTATTTAATAACGATGCTATAAAAGAAGTTAAGTTGTATAAAGGAGATATTCCCGCATCCTTTGGAGGCAGATTATCTTCGGTATTAGATGTTAGGATGAAAGAAGGTAACTCAAAAAAGTTTTCTGGTACTGGAGGTATTGGTACAATTTCGAGCAGACTTACACTTGAGGGTCCCATATTACAAGACCGCACATCATTTATAGCATCAGGTAGAAGAACTTATGCCGATGTATTTCTTCCACTTGCAAAAAATAAAGATTTGCGAGATAATACCTTATATTTTTATGATTTAAACATGAAGGTAAATCACGAAATAGACAATAATAATAAACTGTTTCTATCGGGCTATATGGGCAGAGACATCTTTAAAAATAATTTTGCTAATATGGCTTTTGGTAACAAAACCTTAACTGCCAGATGGAACCATTTATTCTCACAAAAATTATTTTCGAATGTAACTTTAGTAGCCAGTCAATACGATTATGAATTAGGAAGCCCCGAAGGACAAGCCAATTCATTCAACTGGCAATCGGCTCTAAATGATTACAGTGGAAAAATTGATTTTACATACTTCATAAATCCACAGAACACACTTAAATTTGGTTATACATCAACCTATCATGAATTTACACCTGGTGTTATAGAAGGTATGGGAAGCAATTCAATAATTAATAAATTTGTTATACCTAGCAAGCATGCATTGGAACATGCATTATATGTTAGTGACCAACAGCAGATAGGTGAAAAATTGACCTTAAAATACGGATTGCGATATACGTTATTTCAAAATATAGGAAAAGGGATAGAATATGGTATAAAGAATTTTGAAATAGTAGATTCATCAGAATATGAATCAATGGCTATTTATAAAAATCAAGGTGCTTGGGAACCAAGAGCCGGTATTAATTATATGCTCAACTCAAAATCATCTATAAAAGCCAGCTATGCCCGCACCTATCAATTTGTGCATCTTGCGTCAAATTCTACCGGAGGCATGCCTTTAGATATTTGGTTTCCTTCCAGTCCGTATGTTAAGCCTCAAAAATCAGATCAATATGCAATAGGCTACTTCCGAAACTTTTTTGATGATAGTTATGAGGCATCTGTTGAGTTATATTATAAAAACATGTACGATTTAATTGATTTCAAAGACCACCCAATATTATTAATGAACAAGCAATTAGAAAAAGAATTGCGATTTGGAGAAGGAGAAGCTTATGGTGCAGAGTTTTTGATCAGGAAAAATACGGGTAAATTAACAGGATGGATTAGCTACACCTATTCTAGATCGTATAGAATGATTAAAGAGATCAATTTTGGAAGAAAGTATAATTCACCATTTGACAAACCGCATAATATATCAGTTGTAGGAAACTATGATTTCAACAAAAGAATTTCACTTTCTGCTACATGGGTTTATTCTACTGGCTCGCCAATTACCTTTCCGGTAGGAAGATATTATGGACCAGGGGCAATTCTACCATTATATTCTAATAGAAATGAATACCGCATGCCTGATTATCACAGATTAGATGTGGCCTTTGTGTATAAAATGAAACAAAGGAAATACTATCAAAGTGAACTTAATATTTCGGTTTACAATGCATATGCCAGAAAAAATGCTTGGTCGATATACTTTGAAGCAGATGAAGAAAACCCGAATAAGCTAAATGGAAAGATGATTTACTTATTCTCTTTCATACCATCAATTACCTATAACATTAACTTTTAATAATTGCAAAATATGAAAACGTTTAAAATAAAAAGCGCATTTATCAGCATCATTTCATTTGTATTATTCATGGTATCGTGTACAACAGATTATGATATTGAATTAGATTCAACGTATACCAGATTGAGTGTATGGGGGGAATTGACAAATGATACGATACAACATAAAATATACTTATATAAATCGGCACCCTATTTAAGTCAGGCTGCTTTTGAAGGAATTAGCGGCGCACAAGTAAGCATTACAGATGGAACAAACACATTTATATTATCTGAATCAGATACACTTAAAGGTTTTTATCTTACAGATGCAAATGTTTATGGTGAAGAAGGCAAGACTTATACCTTGAACATTGAAAATGTGGATATAGATGAAAACGGTACAAAAGAAAAATACTGGGCAAGCAGCATAATGCCAGTATCCAATCCGGTTGATTCCATTCAAGTATTGCCTGTTCAGTATTCACAAAGCTTTAAAGCCTGGGAAATAAAATGCTTTGCATTAGATCCAAAAGAAACGAATTATTATATGTTTAAAGCATACAATAACGACACCTTAGTTACCGATTCAATACAAGAGTGGCAATATACTGATGATGCATTGTATAATGGAAACTACACCAATGGAATCACTTGCCAAGTATTTACAAGTTTTCAGGAAGATCAGATTATTAGAACAGGAGATAAAATAACCTTAGAGGTCTGTGGAATAACAAAAGAATTCTATGATTTTTTGTATAAGACGAGTATGGAACTAATGCCATCAATACCGCTATTTAGTGGACCCCATGCAAATATTTCTACCAATATTCAATGTAACGAACAGGATAAGGCGATAGGATTTTTTGCCGTTTATTCGGCCAAACGAGGTAGTTTGATTTATAAATAAATAGTATTGTATTTATAATGTAGAAACAGGGCATGCCCTGTTTCTACATTATGCCCTGTATCTACAATATTTTGGTAAATTAATGACATCCACCGCTGCAGCTACCGCCGCCATCGCCGCAATCACCACAACCGCCATCGCCGCAAGAATGATCTTGGTGAATATGACCGTGTGACAATTCTTCTTCAGTTGCTTCGCGTAAATCAACAACATTCCCTTTAAAATGAAGATCTTCGCCAGCAAGAGGATGATTAAAATCCATCTTTACAGATTCGGAAGCTATTTCTTTTATGATGCCATTAAAGCGATTGCCATCACGGTCCATCATGGGAACACTCTGACCTATTTCTAGCATGCTTTTATCGAAACCTGCACCAGATTCAAAAACATTCATAGGAACATCTACGATAGCATCAGGAGAGAATACTCCGTAAGCATCTTCAGCAGAAAGTATAAAATCAAAAGAATCACCCACTTTTTTACCTGACAGATTGTCTTCAAATTTTGGTAATAAATTTCCCGCACCCATTATGAATACTAATGGTTTTTCAGTACCTACACTCTCAATTAGTTGTTGATTCTTATTTGAAATCAAATCATACGTAACTGATACAACTTTTTTATTTTCAGCTATTAACATAATATAATAAATTAATGAATAATTAACTTTGCAATGTAAAAAAAATAAGTCAGTTTACCAAATATTATAAAACTGAAGGTACAATCCGAATGCATGATCTAATTGGGCTATATTAATATCATAATAAACATCCCATCCTGCTGCAAAGCGAACCGCATCGGTAACTTTTTTATGATACATAACACGTGCTTGCCACATTTGTTTCTTTTCTCTATAAAAATTTAAATGAGGCATATAACTCATATACATCCCATCGCCCATAGGGGCATAATAATTATTGGCATCCCAATATGATACTGAAGAAAACCAAGAAGTATTTCGATAAAAAAGGGAAAATAGAGAACCATAGCCATCTGCAATAGAATCTTGGGAAGGCGAAATATCCATATAAGCTAAAAGAGCAATGCGCGAACCAAGCTCTGATTGATGCTTGCCACCCAAACGATACTTAAATTCAACACCAGCAGCCGGATTACTAATGGTTGATAAACTGCCTGTATCCACTGTAATTTGCCCTCCTCTATGCCGACTCAAATATTGAAAGAATACACCTGCATTAAAAGATTTTAAAGTATCAGTTATATTATACTTTACACTAATTCCCCCTGATAAAAGTTCTTTTTTGGGATCATTAAAAAAAATAAAATATTCCCAATTGATCCAAGTGTCAACAAATAACTTGTCTGTACTTAAATACCATTGTACACCTTCTTCGTAATTATTTTGCAAAAAACGCTCCATCCCATACAATGGTTCAAGTAATTGATGGTGCATTGAAGCATTAATATTTCCCAAAATAAATGCCGATGAATTACTGGTTTGATAGTACAGACGGTAAAAAGGCTTTATTTCAGAATATTTGTTTAAACCAGAATACTTCAAAAAATAGCCGCCCCATTCCATGAAGAATTTTTTTTGATGATGATAGCGTATGCTGGGAATAATATAGTAACCGGGCAAGGTATAACCTTCATATACATCATTGAAATACTCATTGTTTTTAAAAAAAGCCAAGGTATTCAAAGAAAAATTAAAGCCTTTCCAATCCGATTGTTCTTGTTTTATTCCTGTTTCAAATGCAGGAGTATAATCTTGAGCTTTTAATTTCAAAAAAGTGCTACAAACAAAGAATAAGAGAACAAAATACTTCATGGATTACATTTTTAAAACAATTGATATATATCTTGTACACTTAAATCTACAAAATCTTCAATAATTAGATGACAATCACCTCTTTGTGCCAGTACTTCTTTTGTGTGGGTGGTAGCCACACCAACAATTTTGGTACCTGCACCCTTGGCTGCATCAATACCCATAAACGAATCTTCAAATACCACAGCTCGGGAAGTACTCACATTTAATTGTTTGGCACATTTTAAGTATATCTCAGGATCAGGTTTTCCTTTGGTAACAAAAGAAGCATCTACAATTTTATCGAAATAACTTAAAGAATTGGTTTCATTAACAACAAAAAAAGCATTTTCGGCTGGAGCGGCAGTACCAATGGCCACGGGGATATTATTACGCTTTAAATCCTGTAAAAATTGATGCAATCCAGGCAACAAAGACACTTTTCCTTTATAAACCTGTCTATATAACGCTTCTTTTTCATCGGCCAATTTTTTTAACTCTTGAGAACTGAATTCTTTGGAAAAAATTACGGGGAAAATTTCTTCATTGGTTTTTCCAAAAAAATCATGCTTCAGTCGCTCTTCGGTCATAACAATGCCATATTGTAGACAGAAAATTTTCCATGCCTCAACGTGAAAAGGAAAACTATCTACCAATACCCCATCCATATCAAAAAAAACAGCTATATCTTTCATACATCAATTATAATTTCCAAAGGTAAAGCAGTGAGTAAAATAAATTGATGTGTTAATAAAAAATAATTAGAAATATTTTGCCGCAGCCTCATTTTTTTTGTTTAGATATAACCCTATTCAACAATATTTCGTAAATTGCTGAAGGTAATCATATCCGAAATATCAGAATCCTATTCAAGGTGTGAAAAATGATACCAATTACCCCATTTTTTTAACTGAATTTCTTGATGGTTTGCGGCCTTTTTGGGCATTGCGATTTATGGATTGGATTGGCACCAATAATTCAACTCAAAAAGAATGGAGCAAGCGTCCTACACCAAGTTCAGTTGATAAAAGGCAATCATTAGAATATGCAGTACAACTTTGCAATACTTTAAATTTCGATGGCTGGTTTTGTATCCCGCATATGGCTAATGATAATTATATAAGGGAATATGCTAAATTTGTCAGAGATAATTTAAACTCAAATCTTAAAGCTTATATAGTCAGTCATTATGAAACATTGAAACTATTGGTTCAATAGGATCAAAACAAATTGTATGAATAAGGTTGTTTGGATTATCCAAGCAGCCTTATTTCATTATTATAAAAGGATGAATAAATACTTTAGATCCTTCCGCTATTTTGGCAATATAATTACCTGCAGCCAGATTATTAAAAGAAATAGAGTTCATTTTATTACTTATAGGGCTTTGAATAAGCAATTGGCCTTTAAGATCATAAATAAAAAGCAATCTTTCATTACTTTCATCTATGCACTCTATTTTAAGCGAATCAGTTGCCGGATTAGGATATATTAAATAAGCAGAAGATTTAGAATTGATTTTTTGAACGCCAGCTAATTTTAAGATTTTGTTTTGTGGATCTACCACAATATTTTTCACCATCACCCCTTTTAAATAATATGCTTGTCGCATCAACGATGCTGTTTGGTTAATTTCAACTAAGGTATCGGGATGGTTTGAGCATTCGATTACAATTTCTATTTTGCTGTTAAACAATGGAGTATTTTGAGAAGAGCCATTTTGAAAGCATTGAATGATGAGACTATCGTTTTTAGATTCCCAAGCAATTGTATAGATAGGATAACCAAAACCGGTATACCATTGATCAAAAAAAGTATTAAAATCTGTTCCACTTTCCTTATTCAAATAATTTTTAAAATCATTCCCTGTTGCAGAGCGAAATGCATATTCATTTAAAAAACCTTTTAGGATAGAGAAGAATAAATCATCATTATTTAGTTGATTTCTAATCATGTGCAATAAAACCGCACCTTTTTTATAACTCAAATCATAGCTAAAAATTCTATCATCTACCTCCCTTTCATTTGAAGGAATATAAACAGAACCATTTGGATTTTCCATGGCATAAGAAAATGCTGTGCTCAACCAATTAGATTTATCCTCAGGCTTAAATTTTTCAATAGCTAAATACTCAATATAAGATGCGAAGCCCTCATTGATCCATATATCTTGCCACGATGCGCAAGTCACATAATTCCCGAACCATTGGTGCGCAAGTTCGTGAGCCACAAGGCCAAAGGCTAAGCCACCCATGGTAGAAATGGTTTGATGTTCCATTCCCCCTGGAAAAGGAGCAAAAACGTGTGCATACTTTTCTTTATAGAAAGGATAGCGTCCCAAAATATCGGAATAATAGCTTATAATTTGCTTTGTAGCCAGCATATTTTCTTTCTCGGTTTCAAGAAAATTGGGATGAGGATAATAAAAATTCTGAATGAGCACTGAATCCTGATCGCTCACGGGCGCATAAAAATGAAAACCCTCGTATTTACCCACCACAATAGCAAGCAAATAATATGCAGTTGGGTAATTGGATTTCCAGTGGTAGGTAATAAAGTTATCCATTTGTTGTTGGTGAATGAGTCTTCCATTTCCAGTAGCAAACAAGGAATCGGGAACCCTAATAAACAAATCGAGCGAATCAATTTTGTCATTCAAATCTTGTTTACAAGGGAACCAATCTTTTGCATAGAAAGGCTCTGCCATGGTATAGGTTATGTGAAACGGGAATCGCCAATCGCGCACACTTCTGGTACCACCCCAAGAGTGCGTGGTTTCGGTAGTTGCATCGCCTTTGTAATAAATAATTACAGTAGCAAAAGTATTGAATGAAAGCGATTTAGGCAGTTTAACCGACAATAAATTATTTTCGTTTGAAAAAACACAGGTTTTATCTTTATAAAGAATGGAATCTACAATAAATTTTCGGTGCAACTCTATATTAAAAACAGGTAAATGATCTGTTTGAACAACAAAAGAAATGGCGCATGAGCCCTGGATATATGCAGAAGTATTTGTCATATTCAAATTCAAGCGGGTATGCACCAGATTATAATCTGAATAAAAGGGAAGGGCAACAAGGTGCATATGTATGCAAGCAAACAAAATAAGAAAAAATTGCTTCATGATAATTACATTAGATAATATGCAATATGCAAAAAATTGGGCTAAATAATTGATAATTCGTTTAATTTTTATGACTAAGAAAGAGATTTCTAACGCCATTGCACTTTCCCCAAATTGATAAAATGATATCATCCGAGAAATTTCTCACGCCGGAAAACGGCGTTCGAAATGACGATTACGCTGAATACACCTGTATCTAATTTGTATACGCCGGTGGCTGAGCGTAGCCGAAGCCAAAGGTACTGGCCCTTCGACTCCGCTCAGGGACCGGATTAAGAGAACCGGCCCTTCGGCTACTCCTTCGGCTCTGCTCAGGGACCGGATTAAGAGAACCGGCCCATCGGCTCCGCTCAGGGACCGGAATATCCAAATTAAAATCTGTTATTAATAAAATCTCACCTATAAAAATCAATAGATGGCAAGGCTAGCGCCCCTTTGAAGATATTGCGGGTTTATTTCTACGAAGATTACAAGGCTAGCGACCTTTATACGAACGAACCGAATTGATTCTTTTGTCGAACTAATAAGGACAAGAGAAGTAATAAAAACTCCTTAGCTTGAAGACAATAGCGAGACGCTACGACGAACAGGGGGATTTCTAAAGCCATTGCACTTTGCCCCCAATTGATAAAATGATATCATCCGAGAGATTTCTCACGCCGGAAAACGGCGATCGAAATGACGATTACGCTGTTTTTTTGGGGGAGGTTGGAGAGGTAAAGGCGGCTCCGCCGCCTTTACCTCTCCAACCTCCTGTGATACTTGCGATTGCCGTCATTTCGAACGCAGCACAGCGGAGTGAGAAATCTCTATAGCTTCTGTAAATTCTATAATTAATAATCAGGTAGCAGCCTGAAAAGATATATCCGACGGAAGCAAAGCCTACCGCCGAACAGGGGGTATAAAATAAAAAAAACCGCCCTTTCGAGGCGGTTTCTTTATTTTGTTAAGAATATATTATTCTTGAACTTTTACATTGATTTTGATTGAACCAGTAGCACCAGTAGTGATTTCGGCAATATGAATCAATCCTTTTTTACCAGCAGCAGTAACAAAAGAAACTACTGAACCTGTAGCAAGTTGAGTTATTTTTGAATCCGATGCAGAAACAGTAGCAATAACAGAATCATCAGTCATTGCAGTAAATTCAGAAGCAGTAACAGTTGAAGTACTAAATTTGGTAGCATTTTTAGTAGCATATTCTGCACAAATAGCTAAATTACCTGCAGTACCACCAACTGTAACATCGTTAGGAGCAGCTAAAGTTGCAAGATTTGAAGCGCCATAGAAATACACAAAATCAACAGAAGCTGAATTTGTTTTAGCTAAAGCTAAAGTATAAACTGAATTTGAAACTGAAGCGTAAGCACTACCTGTAGTAGCATCTTGAGCACCTAATAATACTGCTGAATAAGATTTGATAGCATCGCCAGTTGAACTACCACCAACAGTTATAGTGAATGTTTTGCTAGTTATTTGACCATCTTTATCAGTAGCTGTTACTTTAATAATTGTTTCAGCAACTACATCAGAAATTACTTGTTTGATTACATAATTTTTGTCATCATCAAAAGTAGAAATTGTAGCTAAAGTTGTTTCGTCACCGCCATTTACTTGTAAAAATACTACTTTATCAAGACCCACTTCAGAAGTAACAGAACCATTAATTTCATAAGAACCATTTACAGCAGCAGCTGTATTTTGTCCATTAGAAAAAGAAACCTCAGGAGCAGAAGCAGTTTCTTCAGAGCAAGAAGTAACAAAAGAAGCAAAAGCAACAGAAGCTAATGCAAGAATAAAATTGAATCTTTTCATAATTATAAGATTTTGGTTAAACAATAAATTTAATATCATATTTTAAAACTCATGCGAAAGTAATAAATAAATATCGATTTACAAACACCTTGCCACAAATTTTGTTCAACCTTATTTTAAAAAGCTAAGTAATATACCTGCTGCCACGGCAGAACCAATTACCCCAGCCACATTAGGTGCCATAGCATGCATTAATAAGTGATTTGTAGGATCAGCACTTAAACCTACTCTTTGAGAAACCCTTGCACTATCAGGAACAGCAGATACTCCAGCATTTCCAATTAATGGATTTATTTTATTTCCTTCTTTTAAAAATAAATTCATAATTTTGGCAAATAAAACCCCACCTGCTGTTGCAAAAATGAAAGAAGCAGCACCCAGACCGAAAATCAATATCGATTGAGGAGTTAAAAATTTATCTGCCTGAGTTGAAGCGCCCACTGTTATTCCCAGAATTAAAGTTACAATATCTATCATAGAATTTGCTGCTGTAACTGCCAATCGTTTTGTTACACCACTTTCTTTTATTAAATTTCCAAAGAATAACATACCCAATAAAGGTAATGCACTAGGCGAAATGAAAGTAGTTAATAATAGACCAATGATTGGGAAAATTATTTTTTCAAATTGTGAAACAGCTCTAGGTGGCTTCATACGAATGAGTCTTTCCTTTTTACTTGTGAATAATAGCATCACAGGTGGTTGAATGATAGGAACAAGAGCCATATAAGAATAAGCTGCTATCGCAATAGCGCCTAATAAATCAATAGCTAAATTAGAAGCCAAGAATATAGCAGTAGGACCATCGGCACCACCAATTATACCTATTGCACCTGCTTCTTGCGGCGTAAAACCAAGAATAAGAGCACCAATAAAAGTAACAAAAATGCCTATTTGAGCTGCCGCTCCTAATAACATAAGCTTAGGGTTACTAATTAATGAGCTAAAATCGGTCATTGCACCAATACCTAAGAATATTAAAGGAGGATAAATTCCATTTTTAACCCCAAAATAGAGATAATTTAACACGCTACCTTCTTCATAAATTCCAATTGAATAGCCTTCTTCAAAAGGTATATTACCAATTAATATACCGAAACCAATAGGAATAAGTAGCATTGGAGAGAAATCAAATTTCATTGCTAAAAATAGGAAAAACAGACCAACGCAAAGCATTATAATGTTACCCATAGTAACATTATAAAAACCTGTTGATCTCCATACCTTTAAGATACTTTCTCTTACAGAATGATCTTGAGCTAAATCATCTATTTTTACGTCATCTAATCCAGTAGAAGCAAGCGCCAATTTAACTAGAGAAATAAAAAACAGCACTCCCAAAACAGTCAAAAACCTTTTCATATTCTGATTCATAACAAACATTTTACTTAAATTACTGTAATTCAACCAACACATCATTTTGCAATACTGAATCACCTGCTTTTACTTTTATAGAAGCAATTGTACCTGCCATTTCAGCCAAAATATTATTTTCCATTTTCATGGCCTCCATAGTCATTAATTTTTGTCCCATAGTAATGGTATCACCTTCTTTAACAAATACCTGAATGATAATACCAGGTAGCGGTGATTTAACAGCCGTATTGGTTGTTTTTGAAGGTGATTTGGCAATTTTCTTTTCCTTATCGGTTGGAGCAACTTCCTGACGCACAATAATAGGCGTTTTAGTAGTTTTTACTTCCTGCTTCATTTCCACTTCGTAAGTAGAGCCATTTACTTCAACCTCTACCATGTTGCCTTCCACTTTTACCACCTCAACGTTAAAATCGCTGCCTCCGATGGCGAATTTAAATTTCTTCATAGAAATATTTTATTTCAATTATTAATCATTTTTTTAAATACATATTATTCAATCCATAGATTTTAGAACTCCATGGTGAATAAGATTTAGACGCTTTCTTAATTGTCATGATGGTATAATCTTCATCGTGAAAATCGGAAAAATAAAAATGTAAAGCCGTACCTATAGCAACGGTTACATCAGCGGTTAGACTTTTTGTTTTTAAATTTTCAACATTGGTATTCTTATCATTTTTACTACTGTTTTTAACTTTAAGATTTACATTTGATACCATCAACATAAGCTTAGGTATATTTGAAAAAATAGCTACTAATAGCGCAAGAGCAATAAAAACAACACCCATCCCAATAATTACCACCCACCAAGCAAAGCTATCTACGGCTTCAGGTAAAAATTTAACTTCTAACAATATACTTAACATAGTTTTATAATTTATAATGGAATATTAGAATGTTTTTTGGGTGGATTGGTATCCTTCTTGGTTGCCAATGTTTGCAAGCCTCTGATGATTCTGAATCTTGTATTGCGAGGTTCAATTACATCATCGATAAAGCCGTATTTTGCTGCCTCATAAGGATTGGCAAATTTTTCTTTATATTCATTTTCTTTATCCTGAATATATTTCACCTTCTCACGTGGATCTTCAATCTCGCTTATTTTTTTGCCTTCAAGAATCTCAATGGCTCCTTTTGGTCCCATTACAGCAATTTCAGCTGTAGGCCAAGCGTAATTTAAATCACCACGAAGTTGTTTACAACTCATTACATCGTGTGCACCACCATAAGATTTTCTTAAAGTGATGGTAATTTTTGGAACGGTTGCTTCACCGTAGGCAAAAAGTAATTTAGCACCATTGGTAATAATTCCGCCATATTCTTGTTGACTTCCTGGTAAGAAACCTGGAACATCTACTAAGGTTATAATTGGAATATTAAAAGCATCGCAAAAACGTACAAATCGAGCTGCTTTGCGAGAAGCTTCAATATCTAATACACCCGCAAGGAAATTAGGCTGATTGGCCACAATACCAGCTGGCATGCCATTAAACTTAGCAAAACCCACAACTATATTCTTTGCATAATGGGTATGGACTTCTAAAAATTCACTGTTATCAACAATAGTAGCAATTATATCCTTAACATCATAAGGTTGATTTGGATTTTCAGGAATAATATCATTCAATGAATCATCAACACGGTCAATTGAATCGTTGCATTCGGTTTGAATGGGATCTTCTAAATTATTTTGTGGCACATATTGTATCAATTTACGTATCAGAAGCAAGCCTTCTTGTTCATCAGATACTTTGAAATGCGATACACCTGATTTAGCTGAATGCACCGTAGCACCGCCTAGATCTTCAGTTGAAATATCTTCGCCCGTTACGGTTTTTGTAACTTTAGGGCCAGTAACAAACATATAACTGGACTGATCGGCCATAAGTACAAAATCGGTTAGTGCTGGAGAATAAACAGCACCACCGGCACAAGGACCGAAAATAGCAGAAATTTGAGGAATCACCCCTGAAGCCATAATATTTCTTTGGAAAATTTCGGCATAACCGGCAAGTGACATAACCCCTTCCTGAATACGAGCACCACCGCTATCGTTGATACCTATAACAGGAGCACCCACTTTCATGGCCTGATCCATTACCTTACAGATTTTATTAGCAAATGTTTCGGAAAGAGACCCACCCATTACGGTAAAATCTTGAGAAAAAACGTACACAACACGACCATCAATGGTACCATGACCTGTAACAACACCATCACCCAAATACTTTTCATTTTCCAATCCAAAATTGGTACAACGATGGGTAACAAACATGTCAAATTCTTCAAAACTGCCTTCATCAAGCAATACATCAATACGTTCACGCGCGGTTAATCTTCCTTTGCTGTGCTGGGCTTCTATTCTTTTTTCACCACCTCCCAATTTGGCTTTGTTGCGCAATTCAATCAATTGAACTACCTTTTCTCTGCTGCTGCTCATATAATTTTATTTATCTATTTATTTGCTGCAAAATTCTGTTAAAACCCCAAAAGTAGACTTTGGATGCAAAAAACCAATGTTCATATTTTCAGCACCTTTTCTTCCTGTTTTGTCAATCAATGCAACGCCTTTAGCTTCTGCATCTTTGAGTGCTTCATTAACATCCTGAAATGCAAAAGCCAGATGGTGAATACCTGGACCTTTTTTTTCTAAAAATTTTCCAATGGGACCTTCGGGATCGGTGGATTCGAGAAGTTCGATTTTTGTTTCTCCCACCATAAAAAAAGCTGTTTTTACTTTTTGATCAGCTACCTCTTCAACTTTATAACACTCAAGACCTAATACGTCTTCATAGTACTTAATAGTATCATTTAAATTGGTGACTGCGATTCCAATATGTTCAATATGAGATGGTTTCATAAATGCTTGATTTGATTATTAGATTCTCAAATCTATAAACAAAAAAGCAGATTTATGTTATGATAGTTAATAAAATAACATTAAAAAATATATGTTTTATAACAGACAATAGTCTAAAAGTCGAAAGTCTTAAAGTCGAAAGTCAAAAGTCTTAGAGACCTTCGACCTTAAGACTTTTAGATTATAACAGACTAATACTTCTTTTAACAAATTTACTTAAATCCTCTCCTTTAAGCATGTTGTTTGCTAATAGAGCGAGATCGGTAAGTTGTTTGGTTAATGGGTGGTTTTTTCCAAAAGAATCGAGTTTTTGATCACGTTCAGTTTTTAGATCCGTGATTTTTTTATTCAATGTTTCTAAATTATCCTTATCTGTTTGCGGAATTTCATCGTATTTTTTGTCTGCATTCACCTTATCTAAAGCATCATGTTCTTTTTGCAAATCGGCAATTTGATTATTTAGGTCGGTTAATTGCGGAGCTATTTGTTGCTCGGTATCAGATAATATTTTGTTAACAATAGGATGAACCGTATTTACTACAACATTATAAGAATCGGGCATTTCGCCATAAAAATTCATTCCGCCGCCCATAGCCGACATTTCTTTCATTCTGCGCATCCATTCCGATTGGGTAATGATAACAGGAGCATCATTTTCGGTCATATTTTCAAAAACTACATTGAATTGATCGCGGCTGTTAAAACAAGATTTAAAAACAGGAGAAAGAATCTCTTTTTGTTGCTCATTCAAATTCGATTTTTTATCCTCTGATTTTGGAATCAGATTGTCTATAATATCAGAATCAACTCGCGCAAAACGGGCATCTTTTAGCTTTGATTCCATGTTGTTTATTAAATGAGCATCTAATTGGCCATCCATAACCAAAACATCATACGCTTTATTTTTGGCAGCTTCAATAAAGGTAAATTGAGCGTCCTTATCGGTAGTATAAAGATAAACTACTTTTCCATTTTTATCTTTTTGTTCCGATTGAATAAGCTTTTCATACTCTTCGATGGTGAAATATTTACCATCTACATTTTTAAATAGGAAGAATTTTTCGGCTCGTTCGTAGAATTTTTCATCGGTAATCATACCATATTCAATAAATAACTTTAAACTATCCCATTTTGATTCAAATTCGCTTCTTTGATTTTTAAAGATCTCTTGTAATCTATCGGCCACTTTTTTTGAAATGTGACTTGATATTTTTTTCACATTTGAATCACTTTGAAGATAACTTCTGGACACATTCAATGGGATATCAGGGGAATCGAGTACCCCATGCAAAAGGGTTAAGAAATCGGGTACAATGCCTTCAACTGAATCGGTTACATAAACTTGACTGCAATAAAGCTGAATTTTATTTTTTTGAATCTCTATATTGCTTTTTATTTTAGGAAAATAGAGAATACCTGTTAAGTTGAAAGGATAATCAACATTAAGATGGATATTAAAAAGTGGTTCTTCAGCAATTGGATATAATTCACGATAAAAGTTTTTGTAATCCTCATCCTTTAATTCAGAAGGCTTGATAGTCCAAGCGGGTTTAGTATTATTGATCACTTTTTCTTTATCGGTATCTTCATATTTACCATCCTTCCATTCTTTTTCTTTACCGAAAACAATCGTAACTGGAAGAAATTTGCAATATTTTTTAAGAAGGTCATTAATTCTTGATTCCTCTGCAAATTCTTTAGATTCTTCTTCAATATAAAGGATAATATCGGTACCATTAGTTTCTTTTTGAGCAGGCTCTATAGTATAATCGGTAGAACCATCGCAAGACCACTTAATGGCAGCAGCTCCTTCTTTGTATGATTTAGTAATTAATTCAACTTTATTAGCCACCATAAAAGCCGAATAAAAACCCAAACCAAAATGACCAATGATGGCATTGGCTTGATTTTTATATTTTTCTAGAAACTCTTCAGCGCTTGAAAAAGCAATTTGATTGATATATTTATTCACTTCCTCTTCGGTCATTCCAATACCCATATCAGAAATGGTAAGGGTTTTATTCTTTTCATCGAGATGAATACTAACCTTAAGGTTTTCAACCTCCCCTTTAAACTCACCGGTTGAAGCAAGTGTTTTAAGTTTTTGACTTGCATCAACGGCATTAGAGACAAGTTCTCTTAAGAATATTTCGTGATCGGAATATAAAAACTTTTTAATGATTGGAAAAATATTTTCCGTTGTAACGCCTATTTTGCCTGTTTGCATGGTATTAATATTTTAAGTTTTTTTTTTCGGAAGGAGTCAAATGTCATGCCAGCAGAAAAATAGCGACAAAATGTCATTTGCAAAATTAATTTATTTAGCAGCCGGAGCTTTATTTTCTACGTTGTTTTTTTGCATCCAATAGCTCCCTGTGAAAGTAATAGCGTTGAATGAGCCATCGGGACCATAGAACATAAAATTATTTTTTTGTAAAGGAGAAGCCGGAGCTAAATTGTCATAAACAATGATTTGGCGCAGCTTATCGTAAGTCAGGGTCATTTGCGCCATTTTTGCATACTGGAAGATGAGTCTGTCACATTGCATGCGATCAAATTTAATAAGAGGTGCACCAAAAGCAGGAAACCCTAGTTCATCGAACCAAAGAACATCAACTATTTTTTTATTGATGAGTAAATCGGAAGGAATGTAGCCTAATAATAAGAAGAGGGTATGGTTTTGAACATGAAAAGGGATAAAATCATAATACAAGGCACCATACCAATCAGGCATACTAATAATACCTTGTTTATTCAAATAAGTTAAATGGGTAGTTGATTGTTTAAAAACGGAGCCAGATTTTGAAAATTCAGACTGTATAAGGATATAATAATGAGTAAAACCTTGAGCATTCATATAAAAATTAAGCAATCTCACATCTGAAGATTTATTTTCAGCATAAAAATAATTGGCAGCAATGGAATTAGAATCATTTACAGCAAATCGTGATTTTAGAAAAGCGGCCATATCTTCAAAAAGCACATCGCTGGCTTGTTTTTTTTGATGTTCGGGAAGGTTTTTAGAGATTGAATCGAGGCGATTTGAAAACTCTATAAAGCTAGTCAACTGCGTAAAAGCATGAAGGTTTAAGAAAAGTAAAAGAAAAGTGAATACACGACACAGCATGTAAAATTAATTAGAGATAAGATTGAGTTCACTTAGCAGGTCATCGCGATAAGATTTACCAATTGGGATGGCCTTTATGCCTTCGATGGTACGAAGGTAAATAGAATTTTCTTCGATATATTCAATACTGCTTATATTGACAACAAAAGAACGGTGAACGCGGAAGAATTTTTTTGGATTTAATTTGTCGCAAACGGATTTGATAGTGAAATGCACTGTGAATTTATCGCGATATGTATTGAAGGTAACATAATTTTCTAAAGCTTCCACCCAGAGGATATCTTCGTATTTGATGCGTACTAGGGAATTATTTCTTTTAATAAATAATTCTTCCTGACCATTTTCGATATTTCTGTTGTGATTACCAAGTGCTTTATCAACAGCTTTATAAAAGCGTGCATAAGCTATTGGTTTTAATAAATAATCAACCACATTAAATTCGAAAGCATGAAGAGCATAATTATCTTTACCCGATACGATAATAATTTGAGGAGGATCCTGAAGGGTTTTTAGGAAATCGATACCTGACATTTCGGGCATTTCGATATCTAGAAAGATGAGATCGACCGTTAATTCATTTTTTTTAAGTGAATTGATTGCATCAATAGCATTTTCGAAAGTACCTACTAAATCTAGCGAATCAGTTTTTTTAACGAATTCACTTAGGATTTTCAGAGACAATTTATCATCATCAACAATAATACAATTCATTGGCACAATAGTCATGTTTTGTAGACTGTGTAAATTTAGTGGCAAATTTTGTAATTAAAAAATTATATATATTAAATTAGTATAAAACTATTCATTATCCTTTTCTAAAAAATGGTTGACCAAAATATCTGATTTTCGAATTGATTTTTTCAGCCAATTTAGATATAATTCATCATAATCCTTTTCATTCAAATGCCAATTTATATCGGAATTTCGGAGGCGTTCCATAATAGTATATAATATAATACCTGCTGAAACGGAAAGGTTATAACTCTCGGTCATACCGTACATGGGGATTAGAATACTATCATCGGCATTATTGATAATAGTTTCAGACAAGCCTGTTCGTTCGGTTCCAAAAAAGATAGCGAGCTTATGATTTAGAGGGATGCTTTGAGGAGTGTTGTTTTTTTTATGAGGGCTGGTTGCAACAATTTTATATCCCTGTGATTTAATATAATTAATGGCTGTTAAGGTATCGGTGTTTTTACTACCATATCGTATCATGTTGATCCAGTCGGATGCTCCTCTTACGATATCGAGATCGATTTGAAACTGATTTTTGGTTTCAATAACATGAACGTCTTTTATTCCAAGGCAATCGGCCGTGCGAAGAACCGCTGAAGCATTTTGAGATTGAAACACATTTTCAAAAGCAAGGGTGATATAGTTAGTTCGCTGAGACAAGGCCATTTGGAATGTATTCCTTCGTTCGTTGGTAAGAAAAGATTCCAAAAACGCGATTAATTTTTTTTCTGTTGTCATAGAGATAAAAAAAAAGGAGTACATTTTATGCACTCCTTTACAAATTCATTCAAATTCTTACTTTTGAACTGCACCTGCGAGATCAGCTCCTGCTTTGAATTTTACAACTTTCTTAGCAGAAATCTTGATTTCTTTACCAGTTTGAGGATTTCTTCCTGTTCTGGCGCTTCTGGTAACTACTGAATAAGAACCAAAACCAACTAAAGCAACTCTGTCACCTTTTTTAAGGGCAGTAGTAGTAGTTTTGATGAATGCGTCTAATGCTTTCTTGGCATCAGCCTTTGTGATCTTAGCTTGTGCAGCTATAGAATCAATTAATTGAGCTTTGTTCATGTTACTAAAAAATTTAGGGTTAGTAAAACTTATTTTTTTAACTCTATTACAAATATAAGTGTTTTATTGTGTTTAGCAAATTTTTTTGACGAAAAAAAGCGCCGTATCTATTGATATTTATGATAAAATGGAGGTACATATTAACATTTATCATTACAACTAATTAAATTACAATAAATTATACAATTTCTATTTGTTAAAAAAACTATTAAAAAAAATATATAGAAAGTGATTTTATCCTACTATAGATGGGTTTATAAGTGGTTTAAATATGAAAATAAATAAAAAAACCTTGAATATTTTTTTTAATTCGATTAAAATTTTACTTTTGCAGCGGAGAAATGGCAGAGTGGTCGATCGCGGCGGTCTTGAAAACCGTTGATCTGCGAGGGTCCGGGGGTTCGAATCCCTCTTTCTCCGCACAAAAAGAGGGTTTGTCGTAAATGACAGACCCTCTTTCTTTTTTTATAATTTTTACAGGACAAGTTAAATTCAATTCAGGGGTGCTAGCCCATAAGTGCTAACGCACCTTTGTAGTTTAATTCCGATACAAAATACAACTTTGTACGGCTAATGTAGCGCTTTTAAAAACCTTCTAAATAACTATTAAATAGGTTTAAACTTGCAATTTAGAATGGAATAGGGAATAAAATGTAAAATTATCAATGCTAGGTTCAATAGCATCATTAGAAATAAAACTCAGCGTTTTTGTTTCGCCTGGCAACACATCGAAGTAATTATCAGAAAACTTACCTTCAGCTGAACTACTGATATACAAATCCTTTACGATATTCTCTGAAAGCAATCTGATACAAATACCATTTTTAATATTAGGCAAAGGAGTCACATCAATGCTCATTTGAGGCTCGTAAACAACAATATCTTTAGGTTCGATAAAAGTGTAGCTATTTCTAGAAATAAGATTGTCTGCAGCTTTTATATCGGCATATATGATAATATTTGGAGCGCCATATTTTTTAACCAATGAAGAGAAATCCTTTTCATATAAAATATTATTACTACCATTGCCTGTTTTAAATGGCTTTTGATACTTAAATAAAATTTCTCCATTAAAGTGATATACTTTGATATCTAAGTAATATTCATTTTCAATAGCTGCATCGTCGGTTATTAGAAAGCTTACTTTATATTTTGAACGAAGGATGATGGGGTATACATTGGAATAATAGTGTTTGAGATGATAATGTAAAGCTTTCCAACGTCCATAATAATCGACACTAGCCCAACTTGCAGCCGGCCAACAATCATTTAATTGCCAATACAAAGTGCCCATACAAAATGGTTTTGCAGCTCTGTGCGACTCAATAGCAACTTTAATTGCACGAGATTGAAGTATATGACTAAGATATAGAAAAGCATTCCAATCTTTTGGATTGCCATATTCTCTTTTCATATTGCGTTCAACTAAATCGGCTCCAGTAGGCCAACCCTGATGGGCTTCAAGTACCTTAGAACGGATATTCCAATCCTCCTCTATTGAAAAAGATTTTAGAGTTTTCCATTCAGGGTATGATTTAAAACCATATTCGCTCATGAAGCGGCCTACATTTTCTCTGTAAACACTAATAGGAAGATCTTCTTTAACGATATCCCAAAAATGATAATCGCCAGAATTTAAACTCAGTGCGCTTTTATAATCAGCGCTGGGAGATGAAGGCCAATAAGGCCTTGATGCATCAAGTGCGTTAATAGTTTCTGGAATCAGATTATAAAAAATTGTTTCATAATCATCAAAAACCTTGCGTGCAAAATCGCCTAAAGTTTCCTTCCAGCCCCAAGTATGAAAGCCTTCCAATAATTCATTATTACCGCACCATAATACAATAGACGGATGGTTTCTTAAACGTAAAATATTATAATTGAGTTCTTTTTTTAAAGTAATAAGAAATTGTGTATTAGCTGGGTACATACCACAAGCAAACATGAAATCTTGCCATACCATGATTCCTTTTTCATCACATAGATCGTAAAAATAGTCGTCTTCGTATACGCCTCCACCCCATGCTCTAAGCATATTCATATTAACCGCCAAGGCGTTATCTACCAACTCCTCATATTTATCTCTGCTAACACGAAAAGGAAATGAATCACCCGGAACGATATTAGCACCACGACAATAAACAGGACGTCCATTTATTTTAAAATAAAATGTTTTTCCTGCATCATCAGGCTCATTTATAAGCTCAATAGTGCGGATTCCATATTTTTTGATTTTTTTATCTACAATAACATCATCAACAAACAATACAAAATCGAATTTATAAAGATGCGGATCACCTATATCGTGTGGCCACCAAAACTTGGGATTATCAATAATAACAACGGTTTCAATCTGATTGGTTCCCTTTTTAAGGAATACAGGAAGGGTTTCAATTTCGCTAACACCAATTCTGGAAATGAGGCGTGCCGAAAGTTCCGAAACGGAATCAATGGAAACAAAAATGTGTAAATACGCTTTATTGCTCTCAATTCTATTCAGTGAAAAATGAACATCGCTTATTTTGGCATCATTATAATAGTCTATGAAAAAAGGTTTCCATATACCGCTGGTAAGCAAACGCGGCCCCCAATCCCATCCATATTGATAAGGAGCCTTACGTGTATGAGAACTTACTTTATACTGACCTTTATCGTTATTCGCAGGATATTCAAATTCGTAGGATCGAAAAGACTGCAATGCTTCAGTAATAGGGGATTTAAAAAGGATATGTAAATAATTATTCTTTTTTAGAATGTCTTTAACATCAAAACGCCATTCGCAAAACATATTATCAGTCATGCCTAATAAATGGTGATTTAAAGAGATTTCGGCATAAGTATCAAGACCTTTAAATACGATTTCTAGCGCATCTGATTCTAAAATATTATCATCAATGGTAAATTCTCCTTGATAAGCCCAATCTTCATTTTCAATCCATTGCACTGATTTCTCATTATCTCGAAAAAAAGGATCATCTATTATGTTATGAGCAAGCAAATCGGTATGAATACATCCAGGAACAGTTGCCTCAAGCCACTCTCCTACTCCGGCACGTCTGAATTTCCAATCTGCATGTATCGATTTAAGCATATGACAACAAAATAACTCTATTTATTTAGCGAACTAACGGACTGCAAATATAAAAAAATAGTATGATTCTATAAGATTATTCCCGAATAACTATTTCTTTTATTAGCAAATCATTATTAGAAATGACCCTAACTATATAGGTTCCTTTATCCAAACTGCTTATATCAATAACCTCTGCCTGACGGGCAATTTCGCGAAGTATTATAATATTATTGAATATATCGGTTATGACAATATCAAAAACTTCTTGTTCCGGGTTTTCATCAAAAACTACGTAAAGCTGATTGCCAGAAGGATTTTGAATAACATTGATTTTATTAGATAAGTTTTCTAAATTTTCTTCAGATAGCATGAATTGTTGGATCATAAAAATCTTAACAGAATCAATGGCTTTAGGATCGTCATTCAATGCTTGCCCAAATAAATTAAAAAAAGTAATAAAAAGAATAAACGTAAAAATTAAGCTGCGCATCATGGTCATTCCAAAAGCATTATTTCATCAATAAACAAATAAGTTTCTGAACCTTTCATATTTGGACTCCATTCGGGCCAAACCTTTAAGTTCTTTGCCTTAATCTTAACAAATTTGATACCACTTTTCATTACATCGGCAGTGAATTCTTCAACGCAAACCTTTAGTAATTTTTCGTTATTGTCTTTCGGGCTGAACATTTTTCCGGCAGGTAAATAATTTACGCCATCGGCCGAAACCATATATTCTACTTCAATAGGAGCCACTTGTTTTTCCCACCACATTTGTTTGAATCGGGTATTGATTTGTTTTATATGCGATACCCTTGATAATTCAATGCTAATATCAAGATCACCTTCAATACCAATCCAATTCAGATCAGATTTCCCTTCATTACCTAATTTTCCATCCATTAATACAAAAGGACTATAATTTATATAGGGTGTTAATATTTTAGAATTGATGGTAATCTGCTTTGCATTCACAAAATATAATTTTTGAAATACGGGAATGCTGCTAACAAAAGATTTTTTTGAGGAAAAAGCTGAAATTGAAGTCGTATTATTAACAATAAAAGTTACAGGAGAAGGCACATCAGAAAAATAATTACCGTTAAGCATATAACTTATCAGAGCACCAGAAATGCCGGCATCGATGGTGATTTTCTGTGGTTTATTAAACAAATCGTTTTCTGTTTTAATTTTTGGGATGGGCAGCAATTGGTATGAAGTTTTGTAATTCAATTTAGAAGCCAATTGGAATGCGTCTTGGTTTTGGTTTAACGGAGCTATATAAAAACTGAAAGATTTTAAACCAGCTTTAACAAGATATTGGGGAAGCGTACCAGGACCACAGGTAGCAGAGCCTAAACCTTTTTGCTCAGCATCGATATTGAAGGTGAAATGGTTTGTTTTATATAATTTATTCAAGTGACCAGCATTTTGAATATTACTATCTTTATAATGATAGCAGCTAAAATGAAATAATTTATCAGAAGCAACTATTAATCCCTTTTGATTTTCACGTCTTAGAGTGATCCAACGAACATCTGATCGATTACCATTTTCCTGAGGCACCCCAAAATTGGAAAACATTTCATCGGACTTAAAAGAATGTAAAGCTATGATACCACTGGTATTGCGATCGGGATATGTTTCATGAGGTCCACGACCAAACCATTGTAAAGTACCCAAATCATTGAATAACTCAGACTGGAGACCAAGTTTAGGCAATTCATTTATCTCATTATTAGTAAGAATGTGGGTATTAATAAGTATTGCGCCGTTTGGTTTCACTGTATAAATCATGGTAACGCCAGCAATATTTAATTTAGTTTTATTCAAAAGATCAAAGTGGGCAATAATAATAATTTCTCCTGCATCAGATAATTCCCAGATGCATTGTCTAACGTGATATTGTAGCGAATCGAGACCCAGTCTTTTTGCATTTAAATAGCCATCCTCTCTCAAATCATTTTCAGTAGGTGGTCTCCAAAAATTAACCACGGGTCCTTTAGAAAACACTTCTTTTCCTGCATATCTCAAAGAACTAATTGAAGCCGTTTTTCTATTGAAAATCATGTTGAACTCAGAATTGGAAAGCACAAATTGAGATTCATTTTCTGCTAAATTTATCTTAGATGCGGGAATTTTTTGTTTATCAGATGGAGTCTGATGTGGTAATTGAAATTGATCGTAAGCAACTGTATATCCTTGTATTTGCCATATTTGTGGATTTTTAAGGATGGTTCGAAAATGAATAAAATACTCACAACCTGGCTTCACATCAAGAGTATCGAAATTAAGAGTAAATATTTTTCGCTGTTTTGGAGCCAAGTCCATGCTAAGGTTTTGGATGCGCAAAGGGCTGTTATTTTCTGTCAACTCCCATTGCACGATATAATCGTCCATGTTAACAAAAAAGTTCTCATTATAATATTCAAACTTACCATTTTCTATGTCTTTTGCCGAGACATGAAAATTTTGATATACCTTTTTAATTTCATTCAGGGCTGGCTTGGGTTTGCGATCTGGAAAAACCAGACCATTCATGCAAAAACTGCCATCATTAGGTTTATCACCAAAATCGCCACCATAGGCCCAAAAAGCTGTCCCATTAGCATCATATTCTAATAAACCTTGATCAACCCAATCCCAAACATAAGCGCCTTGCATTCTTTTGTTGCTTCGAATCAGCTTCCAATAATCATTGGCACTACCAACGCTATTTCCCATCGAATGCAGATACTCACAAATAATAACGGGGTGATTGGGATTGTCGTCGTGAAGTTTTTGAACTGTCTCCAAGGAAGGGTACATATTGGCAATAATATCAAAATCAGCTCCCATTTCTTCATAGTGAAATGGACGTGTATTATCAATTATTTTCATGGCATCGCGTTGGAAGAACATATTGTTTCCCCGACCATTTTCGTTACCGAGTGACCAGGTAAAAATGCAAGCATGATTTTTATCACGCTCCACCATGTTTACCCCTCTAAAAGCAAAGGCATGTCTCCATGAAGTATCGGAAGTTAAAGTATGCCGCAAACCATGACACTCCACATTGGCTTCATCCATAACATAAATACCATATTGATCGCACAAATCATAAAAATCGGGATGATTGGGATAATGAGAAGTTCGCACAGCATTAATATTATGTTCTTTCATCAATTGGATATCTTTTTCCATTGATTCAATAGTGATTGTTCTACCGGTTATGCAATCAAACTCGTGGCGGTTTGTTCCCTTTATTAAAATAGGTTTACCATTAACTAATAAGTTGCCATTTTTGATCTTTGTTTCTCTAAAACCGATGCGAAGAGGAATACACTCTATAATTTTATTACCCTTCATTAAGTTTATTTGAGCCCAATAATGATTGGGTGTTTCGGCACTCCATTGAAAAGGTTTTTGAATTTCGTATGTTTTAGTAATTAATTGATCAGATGCAGTATCGACAGTGATAGATAAATTATCATCAAGCAGCACTTGAGTTCCATTTTTATCTATCAAAGAAAACTGAAGTTGTAAACCCTTAGATGGTTTAATATCTTTATTTAATACATTCACATTAAGAAACAGGTTAGCATTCTGATAAGCCTCATCGAATGAAGTGTGAATAAAAACATCTTCTATATAAATTGGGTTACGGGCAATTAGGGCAACATCTCTAAATATGCCACTAAATCTCCAAAAGTCTTGATCTTCAAGATAGCTTCCATCGGACCAACGCATTACCTGTACAGCAAGAATGTTATTTCCTTGAGTAATATAAGGTGTAATATCGAACTCCGAAGCCGTAAAACTATCTTCACTATAGCCAACTTTTTGCCCATTAACATATATAAAAAAGGCGCTTTCAACACCATCAAAACGGAGGATGCATCTTTTATCTTTCCAGTTTTTAGGCAAAATGAATGAAGTACGGTATAAACCTGTTGGATTGTTACGATCTATAAAAGGAGGCTTAACAGGAAAGGGATAAATTACATTGGTGTATATGGGTATATCGTAACCTTGACGCTGCCAAACAGAAGGAACAGGAATTTCACTCCATGAAGTAATATTATATGAAGGAAGAAAAAATTGCGAAGGAACCTCTGATACATCATTACAAAATAGAAATCTCCACTTGCCATTCAGTGATTTATAGTAAGAAGAAGCATTTCGATTATATTTATTTGCTTCATCAACCGAAGCATAGGGATAAAATGTTGCCCTAGCCTTTTCTCTACCCAATTGATGGATGTATTGATCTTGATAAGGTACAGATTGCGAAGAAGATATCAATGCAACAAAACTAAACAGAGCAATAACTACCAATCGATACATAGTTTAATTTTTAAAAATAAGATTGCTAAAATAATCAAAAAAACTATATCTTTGGCTGAATAAACAATTTTTAAGAAAAAACGTTTTATAAAGAGTTAATCCATTAAAATTATAAAAATATGTCAGTATTAGTAGGAAAAAAAGCACCTTCATTTAAAGCTAAAGCAGTTGTGAATGGTGGAGAAATTGTAGAGAATTACTCTCTAGAACAATTCATCGGTAAAAAGTCTGTGATATTGTATTTTTATCCAGCCGATTTTACATTTGTTTGTCCCACCGAGATTATTGCCTTTCAGGACAAAATTGAAGAATTCAAAAAAAGAAATGTTGAAGTTATTGGGGTTTCAGTTGACTCAGAATTTTCACATTGGAAATGGTTACAAACCGAATTAAAAGACGGTGGTATCAAAGGAGTTAAGTATCCTTTGGTGTCTGACTTTTCAAAAACCATCTCTGAAAACTATGATGTATTAGCCGGAAGCTATTCATATGATGAAAACGGTGATGCAATATTTGAAGGCGCACCTGTAGCGTATCGAGGTTTGTTCTTTATCGACAAAGAAGGTATTGTAAGACATCAAGTAGTAAATGACCTTCCTTTAGGTAGAAGTATTGATGAAGCCATTAGAATCGTTGATGCATGGCAATACTATCAAGAAAATGG
>JAIFLP010000162.1 GCA_020049015.1 Bacteroidota bacterium
TTATAAACATTATAAATTAACATTGCATCAAATAGCAATCGATTCTTTTGATTCATGCATTTAAAGAAAACTGTAATTACACTGCTATCTTTACTCACTTGAACGTCTACAACTTTCTGTATTACAGAATCAAGACCCGATTTTCGCCATCTGCTCAATCCAAAAGGATCAACAATATCATTTTCAGTAGGAGCCCGCCAGAAATTCATGCGGGGTTCCTTAGCAAATAATTCTTTATCTTTATAAATAAAAGAATCAAAGACTCCCTTTTTAATATCAAATTGATATTGAAAATTAGCTCCCTTAAATAGTATTTTATTGTTATCGGATTTATTAATTTTCAAATCAGATTGAACTTGCAAAACGGGTTTGGGTTTGCAAATATTAGGTAGTTTAGCTTGATGAAAAATCACTTCATGTCCTTTAGCTACATAATTTCTTAATTCTTTAGTTCGCAGAGAGATGTTTAGAAAAGCCTCCTGACTAGGTCTCAAATCAGGTATTGAATAAGCAATATCCACTTCTCTTTCTTCGAAAGGTTCTATATCTAAATTATCAATAGATCCCCCTTGCACAAATTTATTATCAACTGTAATTACCCAAAGACATTCAAACTCATTTAAATTGGTAAATGAGAAAATGTTCTTTATTGACAATTTACCTTTTTCTAAATCAATATTTTTAAACAATGCTGGCTGATAAACTTTTTTCACTTCATACAATTCTGGCTCAATGGTTCTGTCGGGTAAAACCAAACCATCCAAACAAAAACTACCATCATTTGGTTTGTCGCCATAATAACCTCCATAAGCATAAAACTTTTCGCCCGTTTCAGTTTGCTCCAAAATTCCTTGATCAACCCAATCCCAAATAAAAGCACCTTGCATGCGGGGATATGAATAAATAAGATTCCAATAGTCAATTAATGCCCCACTACTATTGCCCATTGCATGGGAATACTCGCAAAGAATGAGAGGGCGTTTTTCATCCTTATTATGTAATTTCACCATTTCTTCCCACGAAGCATACATATTAGAAATTATGTCGAATTCAGAAGGTATAGGATCAGAAGCCATACTATTGTTTACATCACTATAATGTACAGGGCGGGTAGGATCAATCCTTCGAATCGAGTCAGCCAATACAAAAAAGTTTTTACCTAATCCACTTTCATTTCCCATAGACCAAGTAATAATTGAAGCATGGTTTTTATCGCGATGGACCATATTCATTCCTCTTTCAACATGAGCCTTTTCCCATGCTTTGTCTTGCGCTAATTGAGGACGAATACCATGCGATTCAATATTTGCTTCGTCCCATACATAAATACCGTATTCATCACACAATTCATAAAAATAAGTGTTGTTAGGATAATGAGAAGTTCTTACCGCATTTATATTAAATTGTTTCATGAGCTCAATATCTTTGATCATGGTTTCTCTTGAAACCACACGTCCTTCAAGTGGATCAAACTCATGTCGATTTACCCCTCTGAGGTAAATATATTTTCCATTAACCAGCAGATTTCCATTTTTGATTTCAACTTTTTTGAAACCAATTTTAGAAGCAATTGCCATGGTTGCATCATTGTTTTTATTATACAATGACAATGCTAGTTTATACAAGTTGGGTTTTTCGGCTGACCAAAGTAAAGGCTTTTCAATTTGTTTTTCAATTGTGTATCTTATTTCAGAATTAGCTTTTATTTTTTTTGGCCAAGATTTTCTTTCATTTATTAATCTCTCATTTTGGCGGGAATAAAGATCCAATGTCAAATCAGGAGCATCTTGATCTTGATTGCTCAAATTTCGCACCCAAACATGTGTAATAAGCTTGGCATTTTTACAACTATCGTCTAACTGAGTAATAACCTGATAATCTCGAATATGAACATCGGGATAGGCACAAAGATACACATCCCTAAAAATACCACTTAACCTCCAATAATCCTGATCTTCCAAATAGCTACCATCTGAATATTTCAATACCTGCACTGCAACAATATTTTTTTCTTTTCGAAGGAAAGGACTAATATTAAATTCAGCAGGAGTAAAAGCATCTTCGCTAAAGCCAACAAATTTACCATTTACCCAGATATAAAAAGCAGCCTGTACACCTTCAAAATGAATGAATATTTTTTTTCCTTCCCAAATAGGAGGAACTGTAAATTCGGTTCGAAATGAACCTACAGCATTATCTACCTTAATAAAAGGAGGATCGACAGGGAATGGGTAAGTAACATTAGTATAATGGGGTATTCCATAACCATGAATTTCCATATTTGAAGGCACTTTCAAAGTTTTCCAATCGGCATCGTTATAATCTACTTTAAAAAAATCTACTGGTCTATCTTGAAACTTTGCTGAATAATTAAATTTCCAATCGCCACTAAGCAGTTTAAAATTGGAAGATTTCGATCGTTCAAAATACATTGCTATTTCTTTATAATCGAAAGGAATCAACGTAGCATGAGGCTTTTCCTTATTTATTTGGTTTACCAAAGGATCTTGCCATTCATTAAAAGATTGGGAATAGGCTGTTAAAGTCAAGTAAGAAATAATGATTAAACTGCAAATAATTTTTTTCATTGTAGATTCAATATTTTGTCTAACAAAAGCTAAAAAAACAAATATATAAAAATAATTTTACTTAGTTTCGGGTGTACTCAAATCTAAAGAGACAATAATAGCTATATAACCCCAAAATAAAGCAGAGGCCTTATCGGTATCCAAAAAATTATTTAACACTCCATGTAAAACATAAGTTACAAGTGCCGAAAGAGTTATAATAGCCAATGATTTAACCTTTTTATCCTGACTTCTAAAGTATAACTTAATACCAAAATAAAAAACATTAATTAGTATTAACAAAAAGAACAATAGACCAGGTAAACCTGACTCCGAAAGAGGTCCTAAATATTCGCTGTGTGCATTTCCTACATCACCAAAATTGGTACTGATAATGGTTTTATCTTTATTACTTTGATAAGGTCCATAAACAAATTGATATGTTCCTGGTCCCCAGCCAACAATAGGCCTTGCATTATATAGGGCAATAGCACTATTCCATCGGTTAAACCTTTCGAGATTTGAAGCATCAGAAGATATATTCGAAATAGATCGGGCATGTTCGGCAATATCAGTTGAGGATTCAACTTTATTTTTACCCATACTAGAAATTATATCCTCTTGATAAACGAAAAATAGAATTACTGATATAGAAAAAAGGAACATGATGAACCGGTAACTTACTTTATAATAAACAACTAAAGAGAACATTAATGCAGCGATAAGGCTTATCCATGCAGCGCGGCTATATGAGAAAAGCAATGCCATAGCTAAAAAAGCGAGTAACAAAATTAGAAAAGGCTTAAATTTATTTTGTACCAGAGAGGTAATTAAATATCCAATAATTACAGGAATAATCATTGCTATAGCAGCACCATAAGCTGTATGATCGTTATAAAAAGGCGACATTACAGAATAGGTATATATTTTGATAAATCCGAAATTAGATAAGCGGTATAACGAATATACTATTACTAAAAGCAAAGGAACAGAATAAGCCCATATAAATGACTTATAATTATTGCCTTTTTTAAAAAACTCCAAAGCAATAAAATAAAATGCCACTACAAACCATAAACGAGAAAGGAAGTATTTAATAGAAATAATGGGCATTTCGCTGGTAAGACTAGTTATCATCATCCACAATAAATGCAAGAGAATTGCAATAGTAACGGGATGTTTGAATATACGTATATCTATGTTTTTTTGTGAGATAAGCTTAATACAATAAATAATAAGTAAACCAAAAAGTATTGGTTCTGTGGGCAAAGCCAAACCAATATTATAATCGGCATCGCTTAAAAGAACCGAAATGGGAGTAAAGAAAACTGCCATTAAAAAAACAAGATCCATTCGGAAAATGCTAAGCAGTAAAATAAGAAAAACAAGAGGAAGCAAACTGAGGGTATAAAAAACCCTTATATCATGTAAAATAAACCAAGCCAGCACTGCCAGAAAAACACTTACCAACAGTGATAATATCAGATACTTACTCCTTTTGTCCAAGCTGAGATAAAATTAATTCTTTAAATCTGCCATAATTATCAAATATAGCTATAATAAGTAAAGTAAATAAAGCTATGGAAGCAGCAGAAACAAGAACTATTAACCATCGGGTGGGATACGATTTCTTGTCAGCTGCGAATGCAGGCGTAATAATATGATAGTAGGTTAAATTTGTTCTTTCGATGTTATACTTTGCTTTATCGTATACATCTGTTTTAAAATTAGCAAAGGCAAAGAGTTCATTTCTGTACAAGGTAGTAATTTCAAGCAACTCCGGGCCTTTTTGTTTCATGAGTTCCTTCATTTTTTGAATATCAGCACGATTCAAAACGGCTCCATTTCCATCAATAGTACCCAATTCGCCACGAACTATTTCATACACTTGTTTATCAAAATCAAACAATGCATAATCTTTTGCCAGTGCGTTATAGCGAACTTTTAATGAATCAAGATAGTTACGTTTTTCATTAAGCTGCTTTTCTGCCAAAATAAAAGCTTCATGATATTTCAACAAATGCATGTGTCTAACCTTCTTATTATATTCATCCAAAATAGCATCGGCGATTAATTTTGCAATATCAGGATGTTGATCTAAAACCGATATTTCAAGGGATTCAAATTTTGCTTTTTTTACAGATATGTTTTTATTGTATAAACCCAACAAGCTAGATTGGTATATCTCTGATTCCTTATCTATCTCATAACGATTACCCAAATCAAATTTTGCTATCACACTATCCTTAATATCTTTTGAATTGATAATCTGTAGCATTTGTTCTGTAAGACTTTCCTCTGAAAATCCCACCAAATTTGCAGGATAAATAAGCGCTGTTGATTTATACATGGGCTTAAGAAATGATGGTCCCGTTAAAATAGCAGAAGCAATAACAGTCAAAACCGCAACCACAGCAAGAATTTTAAATTTTTTAATTAAATAAGCCAGTAAGTTAAAATTATTGAAAAACTCGTTCATAAGGGCAGCATTATATATGATAGCAAAGTAAAGAATTTTTTTATCAAAATTACAAGCTAATTGAAAAAAACTAGAAATGTTAAGGATAATTTAATATACTGTTTTGAAAAACAAATATATAAGAGGCATTCTTACATGTAATTTTTCTTCACATCAATTTTATCAAGATATGCAGATATGAGTTTGTCTTCGCTTGCTACATGTTGAGCAATCCAATTTTTCAAAAACTTAGCCATTTCCATGGGCATAAGTACTCCATTACCTTTAAGCTTTGCTTCATAAACAGCTACCTGATTCACAAATGAAACATGACTTGCTTTATGGGATTTAATTCCAGGAAAAGCATATTTCTCCATCAGCATTTCTTCGGTTGAGAAATGTATGCGACTGTATTCTTTAAGCCCTTTCACTAGCATAATAATAGGACCCTCGTTATTTGAATCGGCCAATCTAAGATAAAATTCATCGACCATTCCAAACAATTTTTTATGTTGATCGTCAATTATCTTGACTCCTATTAGAAATGAATCATTCCATGACGCCATTATTCGATATTATAAATAATTCTTTTTGACATCAATTTTCTCCATGTGCATAGAATAAGAACGGTCCTCTATTTTAATATGCTGAACAATCCAAGTTTTAACAAAATTCACAATTTCAGAAGGTAAAAGAATGGCTCCCTTCATCAACTTATCTTCATATTCTGCTGCTTTTTCAATAAACTTGTCATGTTTGGCCTTATGTGCTATAAAACCAGGGAAATCATGCTTTTTCATAATCATTTCTTCAGCCGAAAAATGAGTTTTAGCATACTCTTTTAAGCCTTTAACGAGTGCTATAATCGGTTTTATATCTGATGATTTACTAATTTGATCATAAAAAGCATCAATCATTTCAAACAATTTCTTGTGCTGATCATCTACCACTCTGATTCCCAGAGAATAACTATTATCCCATGATGTAGCCATAATCCATTTTTTTAATACGTATTACGGATTAATTCATTATAAAGTTTCTGTTTCTAATTCAATTTTTATTTTCAATCCATTTTCTAGCGTTTACAAATGCTTCTATCCAGGGACTTACTTCATCATTATTGCGGGTATATGGATAATGTGCCCAATTCCATGGAAATACAGCTCTTTCCAAATGTGGCATCATGGCTAAATGCCGTCCATCGGCTGAACAAATACCAGCGGCAGAAAAGGCCGATCCGTTAGGATTTGCTGGATATTCATTATAACTATACTTAAGCGGAATATGATACTTTAATTCCTCGTTAGGGAATGAGAATTTGCCTTCTCCATGTGCTATCCATATACCTAATTTGCATCCTGCCAAAGTTTTTAGCATAACAGAGTGATTGTCTAAGATATCTACTGTTAAAAATTGAGATTCAAATTTATGGCTGTTATTATGCAACATTTTAGGTTTGGCATCCTGAGCTGTAGTTATTAAACCTAGCTCTACCATTAGCTGGCAACCATTGCAAACACCTAGGCTCAATGTATCATTCCTTTTGTAATAATTTTCTAATGATTCTTTTGCCTTAGGGTTATAAAGAAAAGCACCGGCCCATCCTTTTGCAGAACCTAACACATCTGAATTTGAAAAACCTCCTACATAAACTAATAAATTAACGTCTTCAAGCGTTTCACGCCCCTCAATCAAATCGGTCATATGAACGTCTTTTACATCAAAACCGGCTAAATGCAAGGCGTAGGCCATTTCTCTATCTCCGTTAATACCTTTTTCGCGTATAATAGCTGCAACTACACCTGAATTAGCTTGGCGTTTGTGCGACAAGCCATAATGTTGTAGTGAACCAGTAAAACGATCATTAAATTTATAAATTAAAGGCTGTTTCTTATAATTCTGAAAACGCTGCAAAGCCAAAGCTCCACTTTGTTTTTCATCAAGCAAATAGGAAGTTTTAAACCATATATCCCTTAGCGAATTAATATCCAATTGGATATTGTCTTCATTACTTATAATATTTAACTTTCTATCGGTTGAAACCTGACCCAATTGAACAAATTGAATTCCATTTTTTTCAAATAATTCAGTAACTTTTTCCGGATCCTCAACTTGAATAACAATAGCGGGGTTTTCTGAAAAAAGTATTTTTATTGAATCTGATTCGCCAAACTTAGTGATATCGATATTTATACCACTGGTTAAATTAGCAAAAGTCATTTCCAACAAGGTAGTAATTAGCCCCCCCGAAGAAACATCGTGTCCGGAAACAATCTGTTGATTTTTAATGAGCTCTTGAATAGAATCGAACACATTTTTAAAATATTCAACATCAGTGATATCAGGACAAGTATC
>JAIFLP010000135.1 GCA_020049015.1 Bacteroidota bacterium
ACAGGAGAGGGACTTGAAATTGTAAGAATTATGCCCAATACTGCCGTTTCAATTTGCGAATCAATGACTTGCATAACTGCGCGTGACACAAGTTCGGATAAATTTATTGAAGTAAAATCGATATTTGAAAACTTAGGTGAAATATTGGTTATTGATGAAAAATTGATGGCTGCAGCTACTGTTTTGGGAGCATGCGGGATTGCATTTTTCCTTCGTGTTATCAGAGCTGCTTCGCAGGGAGGCATACAAGTTGGATTTCATGCCAATGAAGCACAGCTCATAGCTGCTCAAACAGCAAAGGGAGCAACGGCTTTATTGTTAAAAACCGGAAAGCATCCTGAAGAAGAAATTGACAAAGTTACAACACCGCTAGGGCTTACAATTAAAGGCTTAAATGAAATGGAACATCATGGTTTAAGTTCTGCAATTATTAAAGGTATTGTGCATTCGTATCAGGAAATAGATAAATTAAACAAGCCAGAATAAGCCATGAAAGCTATTTGGGAGAAAAAAATTAAGGTAGACGCTTCTGTTGCAAATTTTACTGTGGGGCTCGATCAAGAAATGGATATGTATTTGGCTGAATTTGATGTGCTGGGTTCATTGGCACATATAAAAATGCTGGAGTCCATAAATCTAATTACTGCCGATGAGTTAAAAAATCTTTCAACGGGTTTGGTTGATATTTATAAAGATATTAAAGCAGGAAACTTTGTAATTGAAGAAGGAGTTGAAGATGTTCATTCGCAAGTGGAATTGTTATTGACTCGTAAATACGGAGATGCGGGAAAAAAAATTCACAGTGGAAGATCTCGAAACGATCAGGTTTTATTGGATATGAAATTATATTTGCGTGATGAAATATTCCAATTTACTGAACTAACAAAAGTTCTTTTTGATACATTTCTTAGCTTAAGTGAAAAACACAAAGAAATTATTATTCCCGGTTATACCCATATGCAGGTTGCTATGCCATCCTCGTTTGGCTTGTGGTTTGGTGCTTATGCCGAAGCTTTAATAGACGATATGCATGTACTTCGTTCGGCGTATTCTGTTTGTAATCAAAATCCATTAGGTTCTGCTGCTGGTTATGGATCATCGTTTCCATTGAATAGAACCATGACTACCACATTATTGGGATTCGACGATCTTGCATACAATGTAGTGTATGCGCAAATGGGAAGAGGAAAAACTGAAAAAATAATGGCATTTGCCATGGCATCATTAGCAAGTACTTTGGCCAAATTTTCTATGGATGCTTGTCTTTTTATGTCACAGAACTTTTCTTTTATCAGTTTGCCAGAAGCTTTTACCACAGGATCGAGTATTATGCCGCATAAGAAGAATCCAGATGTATTTGAGTTGGTGAGAGGAAAATGCAATCGTATTGCGGCATTACCTAATGATATTACTTTAATTACTTCAAATCTTAGCTCTGGTTACCACCGTGATATGCAATTATTAAAAGAAGTATTGTTTCCGGCAATTCAAGACTTAAAGAATTGTATTTCTATATTGAAATTGATGTTAGACAATATTATTGTGAATAAGAATATTATTCATGATGAGAAGTATAAATATTGTTTTAGCGTTGAAGAAGTAAACAATAGGGTGTTAAAAGGTGTTCCTTTTCGTGATGCTTATTTGGATGTGGGATTGGAAATAGCTGCTGGGAATTTCAAACCCAATTATAATATTCAGCATACCCACGAAGGTAGTTTAGGTAATTTGTGCAATGATATGATTCTTGCCAAAATGGATCATATATTGGATGCATTTAATTTTAAAATTGTAGAAGAAAGATTAAATGATTTGTTACAGTAAAAAATTGAAAATCTGATAGTAATATGCAAGATAGATTGAAGCTTAAGCAAAAGCAAAAGATAGTTATAAAAATAGGCACATCGTCTTTAACCAATCAGGAGGGAGCCATTGATAGAGTTAAAATTGGTCATATTGCCCGTGTATTATCTGAATTGAGTAAGCAAGGAAGAAAAGTTATGTTGGTAACTTCGGGAGCAATAGCGGTGGGTGCATCAAAATTAGGATATTCCCGCAAGCCCACTGAATTATCAGAAAAGCAAGCACTCGCGGCTATTGGTCAAGCCGAACTTATTAATATTTATGCCGAGGCATTTCAAGAATATAATTGCGGGGTTGCTCAATTATTACTCACCAAAGATGGGATTACCAATCCGGTTCGTCGCGAAAACTCGAGAAATACTTTAAATGCTCTTTTAAATATGGGCATTATTCCTATTATAAATGAAAATGACACCATTGCAACTGACGAAATAGAAATTGGCGATAATGACACTTTATCAGCGTATGTTTCGGTGGTTGCTGATGCCGACTTGCTTATCATTTTAAGTGATATTGATGGTTTGTATTCTGGGGATCCACGTATTGATCCTAATGCAAAAATTATACATAAAGTGTACGATCTTACCAAGGAGATTGAAGATTCAGCTAAGGGTGCGGGATCAAGTTTTTCTACCGGAGGTATGGTTACAAAAATTGCAGCAGCCCGTTTGTGTATCAACAACGAGATTGACATGGTAATTGCTAAGGGAGATGATCCTGCCATTGTATTTGAAGTATTAGAAGGAAAAGATATAGGAACACTTTTTGTTGCTAAAGAAGGAGCCATAGTTGAAGGTCAGAAGAACTATTTCTTTTTCGGGTAAATAAGATGAGGAAGCTAGGACAACGCATCAGGAAAAAGCGTGAAAATATGGAAATCAGATTGAATGAGCTGGCTGAAAAAGTTGGCATTTCCCCAAGTGCCTTATCTCAAATTGAAAATATGAAGGTGATGCCATCTATAGTTCATTTGAAATCAATAGCCGAAATCTTGAACACCAGTGTAGGAGAGCTAATTGGAGAGAATGAATTTAATTTTCAAGATACATTAATCAAGAGTAAAGAAAAAAAATTCTTGCGATCGAACAGTAATAATGCGCAGCTTTTTTTATTATCGCACAATGAAAAAAAGCAAGTGATGGAAACCTATATGATACGGTTTAATAGGGGTTCGAATAGTGAAGGTTTTTTTATAGAACGTCCGGGACAAGAATTTTGTCATGTACTTAAAGGCGAAGTATTGATGGAGATTGAAGATAAAAAGTACATTTTGCAGCCGGGTGATAGCATCTATTTTTATTCAAATAAGAGACATTTTATTAAAAACATGAAAAGAACATCGGCTGATGTTTTATGGATTGTTGCTGCTGATATGGATTAATAATGCTGACAGGTACCGATATACAATTTGCAGTAGAGTGTTTGCGTAAAGGCGAACTGGTGGTAATGCCCACTGAAACAGTATACGGCTTGGCTGCCAATGCTTTTGATTCTTTAGCTGTGGCTAAAATATTTGAAGTTAAGAAACGTCCGTTTTTTGATCCACTAATTTTGCATATTCATGATTTGAAGCAATTGGATGAATTATTTGAAGCACCATTGCAGGATAATTATATAAAACTAATCAACAAGTTTTGGCCAGGTCCATTGACATTGGTTTCCAGCAAAACTTCAAATGTACCAGCCATTGTTAGCAGTGGTTTATCAACTGTTGCGGTGCGAATGCCATCACATCCAATGGCCAGAAAACTATTGCAGGAGCTAGATTTTCCTTTGGCTGCACCCAGTGCCAACTTATTTGGTTGTTTGAGTCCTACTATTCCCGCACATATTAATTTAGAAGGAATTTCTTATATATTGGATGGAGGGAAGTCGCTTGTAGGAATTGAATCTACCATATTGATGGTGGATGGAAACGAACCCCAGATTCTTCGTCCCGGAGGCATTAGTTTAGAAGAAATTCAAGAGTTTTTTCCAGCTGCAAAAATAATGCAAAAAACACTGGATCCTTTGGCTCCGGGTCAATTAGAATCGCATTATTCGCCACTTAAGCCTTTTATAATACTAAATGCATCAACACAAGTGCATAAAGAAGGTGCGGGTTTAATACAGTTTAGTGCAGCATCATCAATGTTTGATTTTCATTTTGACAAGCGCTTGATGCTTTCGAAGAATGGTGATATGTTAGAAGCGGCATCTAATTTATTTGAATTATTGCATCAATTTGAATCTGATCCTGATATTTCATTCATTTATATGGAACCAATAACCGAGAATGGAATAGGGGTTGCTATAATGGACAGGGCAAAAAAAGCTGCTTTTCGTTGGATTGAGTAGAGTTTTAATTAAATTTTAAAATATGAAGGTAATTAATGAATTCAAAGCCTTTGCCATGAAAGGGAATGTAATAGACATGGCAGTGGGTATAGTTATAGGAGCTGCATTTGGGAAAATTGTAAGTTCAATGGTGAATGATATTATTATGCCACCAATTGGTTTATTAGTGGGCGGAGTAAATTTTTCTGATTTAAAATTTGTAATGAAAGATGCTTTAGGAACAACTCCCGCAGTAAGCATCAATTATGGCAATTTTTTACAAGTATGCTTTGATTTTTTAATTGTTGCATTTGCTATTTTTATGGTTATTAAAGCAATAAATTCAGCTAGGAAAAATCAAGAAGCTACTCCTTCAGCTGCCCCTAAGTTAACTAAAGAAGAAGCGTTGCTAACTGAAATACGTGATTTGTTGAAGAAGGAATAAGTAACGATTTTAAAAATATTGAAACAATAATTTCTGAGAAACATGTATAATGAAGTATATAGAATATTTAAATATTTAGTTCTATCATTTTTACTAGTTGGGTGTAAAACTCAAAAGTTGCTTATTACTAATGATTATTATCCTGATAGTTTGGGCATTCATTTGGTTAATAATGCTCATATTTCTAATGATGATTGGAATTATTTTACCTCTGCCACAGATAGCTTTATTATCAAATATAATGCGGGTGATTATAAATTCAAATTGTATTCTACAAACCTTGATAGCAATTCAGTAAGAATTGACATTTTGAAAAATGAATACGTAACAAAAAAACAGCAGGATTTAGGAGTTCTTTATACTCTTGCAGGTATTGCTACTCCTATAATGATGATTGCTGCTCAAGCACCTATAGTAGTTTTCTTTTGGTATATCCCTACTAATTATACTAAGATAAACAAATCTTTATCTTATGACTTAGATAGGCATAGCTATAAAATACCTTTAACTGTTAAGACGCATCATCATTTCGAAAATATAGATAGACAGAAAGCGAAGCAAAAAGATGCCTATTCGCAGTTTTTGTATCATTTATTTAATGATTTAGGGTTAGAAAAAAAGATGTTATATCCAAATAAAAATGTAATATACTCGGATAATTATTCTAATTTCAAAAGAAATATAAATAGAAAATGCAGTGTCGATGAATTGAATCAAATTTTATTGGAAGAGAATATTGATACTTCAAAATATTATAAAAGGATAATTAATGAACTCAGTTATTGCAGCGATGTTGAGGATATTCAATTTTATAGAACTAATAAGTTTATAGGTATTAAAATGTCACATAATTTTAATGAAAGAGCTATGGATAATTTTAGATATAAAGTAGGATATTGGATTTATTTTAATAAAGAAGGAGGAATCGAAAAAGAAATTATGTACGATGTTTATGAAAAAATTATTTTTAAAAAAGAATACTAAGCAATTGAATTTAAATAGATTTATTAAGCTTTGTTCAGGAAATAGCTATAAGTGGTTTTACCGAATAAACATATTCTAGGCTAGCCATTTAATTGTTTTTTAACTTAATGGCTAGGTGTAAGCAATTCTAAGAGAGATTAAGATGTTGTTAATAATAAAAAATAACTATAATGAAAAAACAGACCAATAAAATGCAATATTTTTTATTGTGCATATTTTTATCTTTTACCAATATCGCTATTCAGGCACAAGATCTGAAACATGGAATTAAATTTACTGATCATAAGTTTATTCCATTTTATAATTTTAAGAAAACTTTTAATACAACTATCTTTCAAGGAAATAAAAAGAAAAAAAATTACTTTGAAGGTTGGTATTTTAAAATGGTTTCTAATGATGGATTATCTATACTTAGTTTAATTCCAGGAATATCACTTTCCAGTGATGGAAAGGAACAACATGCCTTTATTCAAATAATAAATGGTATTACCGCTCAAACAACTTACTACTCATTTCCTATAGAAGAGTTTTCATTCTCAAAAAATGAATTTGCCATAAAAATAGCAGATAGTTACTTCTCAAAAGATAGTATAATTATTGATATAAAGGATGATAATGGCAATGTTTCCGGTAAGATAATAATGAGCAACCCGGTTGAATATGAATCGGGTAGGTTAATAAATAACGGAATAATGGGACCGTATCGCTTCGTGCCATTTATGGAGTGTTATCATGGAGTAGTTAGTTTGACTCATAGTTTAAGCGGGAAACTTAGTCTCAATAATGAGGTTCATGAATTTAATGGTGGCAAAGGTTATATTGAAAAGGATTGGGGCTCGAGCATGCCTTCCTCCTGGATTTGGATGCAAAGTAATAATTTCAACAACAAAAATAGTTCCTATATGCTTTCAATTGCGAATATACCATGGTTAGGAAAATCATTTACCGGATTTTTAGGCTTCTTTTATCATAATAATAAAATACATCACTTTGCTACCTATCGTTCAACAAAATTGCAACTAGAAATTGCTGATTCTAAACAATTAAAGATAAAAATAGAGAATAGAAAAAATACTCTCGTTATAAATGCAATATCTAACAATACTGGTATTCTTAAAGCTCCTGTTGAAGGGGCAATGGATAGAAGAATTCCTGAAAGTATTGACGCAATAATAAAGATTACTATGATGGATAAAAAGGGAACTGTAATTTTTGTAGATAGCACTAATATTGCTGGTTTGGAGATGGTAGGAGATTACCATAAATTACAAGAGCTATTAAAATGAACAAGCGTAGCTTAGTAAGTAACAAAACGCGATCAGCACAATAAACATAGATGATTCTTAGCAATTCGTTGGCATCAATAAATGATGAATTTTGCATATGCTCGTAAGTGGGTATAATAATTTTGTAAAACTTTTAAACTAAAATGAAAAAAATGATAACAAAAAACAGACTTGATAAAGTATTTGGTCCAGTTGGTAGCTCAGCAGGGTTTTTTTTATTTTTTGCGGGATTGATAATTTGCTATTTTTCATTTACAGGATTGATTTTGGTTCTGATAGGTGCGTTTCTTGGTTTTACGGCGAGCATCACTTATGTTGATTATGATAAAAGGAGGTTAAAATTTTCAAGTCATTTATTTGGATTTATTCCGATTGGACAGTGGATTATCGTTCAGAAAGACATGAAAATTGGTATAAAAAAATCAAATAAAGTATGGCGAGC
>JAIFLP010000129.1 GCA_020049015.1 Bacteroidota bacterium
CCCGTTTACGAAAAAGCTTCTATTGATGAGTTTTATATCGATATATCGGGAATGGATCGCTTTATCGGTTCGTATCAATGGGCAACAAGTTTGCGGGCCGATATCCTTAAACATACTGGCCTGCCTGTTTCGTCCGGACTGTCAGTAAATAAAACCATTTCAAAAATGGCTACCAGTGAGGCCAAACCTAATGGCGAAAAATTTGTTCCTTTCGAATCCGTTCTCCCATTTATCGATCCTTTGTCGATTCGCAAAATACCCATGATTGGTAAAAAAACATATCACTTGCTACGTTCTATGGGCGTGGAACGAATTGAAACCTTGCGCAAAATTCCTATCAATATGATGTTAAAAGTGCTGGGTGAAAATGGTAAAATTATATGGCAACGGGCCAACGGTGTCGATAATACTCCCGTGCAGGCATATTGGGAGCAAAAATCGTTGAGTAGTGAACATACTTTTGAAAAAGACAGTATTGATGTAATAATGATGAACGGATTGCTGGCTTCTATGACGGAAAAATTGGCGTTTGAAATGAGAGAAATGCAGAAAATAACCGCATGTGTAACAGTTAAAATACGTTATGCCAATTTTGATACCCATACCATGCAAAAGCGCATTCCTTACACCTCATTCGATCATGTGCTTATTGATGTGGTTAAAGAATTATTCAAAAGATTGTATTCCCGCAGAATGCTTATCCGACTCATTGGCATCCGCTTCTCCCATTTGGTAAACGGTGCCCCGCAACTTAATATTTTTGATGATGTACCAGAAAAAATTAATCTGTATAAAGCTATTGATAAAATGCGCCGCCGCTATGGCTACGAGGCTGTTTTGAGGGCCGGGCACTTAGATGAAAGACTCTGATCTTAACTCATCTATCGTGCTATAAAAATTGCACTAGGCCAATGTATCCCGTCAAATTTGATAAGCATGATATCTTCTTCTAATTTATAATGGCCTTCTTTAATCAATGTGGATACCGAAAAATGAACCTTATGCATCACATAGCGGTATTTTTGAGGGTCTAAGTGATGGCGGTATATGATTTCTAATCGATCAAAAGCTTCTATCTCTTTAATAAACTTACTTGCGGGTTTTACTTTGTGATGCAAATAATAATCAAGCGCTATAAGTTCTAATAATACCTCGTCATTTGGAAATTCTTGCTTTGAATACTCAAAAAGACTGGTGTAATTTTCAATTAATCCTGAATTCACCTGATGTATACTTTCTTTTCGCAGCCGACCTAAACCGCTTAAAAAATCGAAAATGGAGTAATGCTGATTTATATATTTTAGGCTGTATAGCGCGCGTTTCTTATTCCAGTATATCTCCAATGCTTCTTCAAGCATTACAATATGCTGAATTTCGTTTTTTGATAGGTAATAGCTTTCAATAATTTGATAGGGTGGATGTGGTTCAAAAATATAGCCATGTTGGGCATTTTCTTTCCGAATGGGCGTTCCTTTCAGAAACTTTAAAAAGCCTAATTGTAATTCGGGAGCATGCAGAGAAAATGTTTTCTCAAAACTGTATTTTATATCCTTAAATGTATCGTGTGGCAGTCCAACTATCAAATCTAAATGAATTTCTACATTGCCCGAAACTTCTTGAATAAAGGTGCTGATGTTTTCAAAATGAAGTTTTCTTTTTATTTCTTTATTCGATGCATCATTCAACGTTTGGATGCCAATCTCGAACCTGAAAATCCCTTTAGGAACATGCGCTTTAACATAATCAATAAATTCTCTTTGTAACACATCTGCCTTAATCTCGAATTGAAAAATATTTCCGCTTTGGTAATGCTGTAAAATAAATTCAAATATCGCTATTGCAAAGGAGGGTTTGGCATTAAAGGTTCTATCAAGGAATTTTATAACTTTGCCTCTTTGCATTAAGTACAACAAATTAGATTGGATGCTATTAATAGGCATGTAACGCAAATTGTTTTCTAGTCCTGCTAAACAAAATGTACAGCAATTAGGACATCCTCGGGAGGCTTCTATATAACAAATTTTATTTTTTAGCTCTTCATCCTGCATGCTAGCATACGGATTTATATGCTGAAAAAATTGCAAGTCAAACACTTTTGCTTTTTTGTTTTCAACTGTAATACCGTCTTTTTTCCATATCAGACTCGGTACTTTTTCTACTTCTGGATAATAATTTAGAAAGCTAGCAAAGGGGAGTTCGCCTTCTCCATGTATTATGTAATCTATTTCTGTTAATTCAATAATTTCATTCCAATCGTATGAAACTTCAGGTCCTCCAAGCAGAATTTTAGATGCGGGATGTAATTCTTTAATTATTTTAGCGAGTTGTATTGTTTGATTGATATTCCATATATAGCAACTAAACGCTACTATGTCATATTCCGAACAGTCTTTGGCTATTTGATAAAGGTCTTCTTTGTTTGCGTATTCTTTTACTTCTAATCCTTCAAAGCTTTTGTTGAGCTCGTATAGCAAACGAATGGCCAAGTTTTGGTGTATGTATTTTGAATTGAGGCTGCTTAATAATACTTTCATCTTTATAAATGAGCAAGCTAAAAAAAACTATTTGACAACAATTATTAAGATGTAAATTTATCACAAATAGTTTCAAATTTGGCATTATAATTGATATTTCAATGGAAAAATCTCTGATATGAAACATGTAAAACTCATCATAGTGATATTTGCTTCACTAATACTTATAAGTTGTGAGTCTGGTTTATTAGATACTCCTGCAGAGTTAAACGTTCACAGTATTCATATCAAACAAACACATTACAGCCAAGCACTTGATTTACCCAATGGGATGGGAATTTTTGTGGATTACAATTTTAGTATCAATGATCCATCTACATGGACTGGTAACGTAGCTAAATATGTAAACAATAATTATATGTATGAAGTGTATTATTCAATCGAAAATTTAGGAGGTGATTTTGCATATGATGTTGAAGTTGATTTGGAATACAGGTATAGCAACGGAGATTCCTATACTAAAACAATTTACATTGGAGAAATTGCACCAAATCAATTGTGTTCTTATAATGATTATACAGGTTGCACCAATAAACAATTAACTGAATGCCGTGCTGAAGTTTTTTGGTATGATTATTAAGTTTCTATTTTTGTTTCACTCCATTTGTATTTTGCATTCTTAATTTTAATAGTATCTTCGTACAATAGATTTTTTTAAATAGTGTTGTATGAAAAGCATTATTGAGTTAACTGAACGAATTACCAAAAGTCATGCTATTGTTGTTGCTAATGCCGATGATGAATGGGTTTTAAAGTCGCTTTGTCAATACAAAGATTCTTTTTCTTGTAAATTGATTTTGATTGGAGATAAAAGCGCTATAAATATCAAATGCGAAGCTTTAAACATAGTGCCTGATGACATAATTAGTGCATCTGGTGCTGAGAATATTTGCCAGGAAGCGGTAAATGTAGCAGCAAATATCCCTAATTCTATATTAATGAAGGGCATGGTGCCAACTGCTGTTATTATGCGGGCTATATTGGCCCATCCGGTTTTGGCACCTGAAAATACGTTTTTAAGTCATTTTGCTTTGATGCAGATTCCGTCCTATCATAAACTTTTGGCCCTAACCGATGTGGCTGTAAATATTTTACCCGATGCTGCTAAAAAGATTCGCATTCTTGAAAACGCTTTTGCTGTTATGCGACTTTTGTGTCAGGCTCCAATAAAAACAGCCGTTCTGGCTCCAACCGAAATATTGAATCCTAAGATCCAATCTTCAGTTGATGCTCAATTTATCACTGATTATTATAGAAAGAATCCTGCAATGGACGTAATTGTCGAAGGACCTTTTGCTTTCGATATTGCTGTTTCTTATTCGGCGGCTCAGCATAAAAGTATGGCCGGATTGGTTGCTGGTGATGCAGATATTATCCTGATGCCCAATTTAGATACAGGTAACGCCCTCTATAAATCTTTGGTTTTTTTAGCAGGTGCTTCGGCTGCTTCAATTGTTATTGGTGCAGGTCGACCTTTGGTTTTGACCAGCAGATCCGATTCATTTCAAACAAAATTCGATTCGCTGATGTTGGCTGCTGCTCTGGCTTCGCAGAGATCTGCAATAATAAATTAAAAAAAACACAGTATTTATTTTGATATTAAGAAATTTATTTACTTAATTTGCACTCCGTTTTAAAAAGGAAAGATTTATGTCAAAAGTTTGTCAGATAACAGGAAAAAAGGCAATGGTGGGTAACAACGTTTCTCACTCAAAGCGCCGCACCAAACGCACATTCGAACCCAATTTATTCGATAAGAAATTTTTCCTTTCAGAGGAAAACAGATGGGTGGAGTTAAAGGTTTCTGCTGCAGGTATTCGCAATATCAGCAAAAAAGGCTTGAATGAAGCCCTTAAAGAAGCAGTTGTAAAAGGTTATATTAAATCATACTAAAAAAATAGCGAAATGGCTAAAAAAGGTAGCAGAATTCAGGTGATTCTGGAGTGTACTGAGCACAAAACTAGTGGTTTGCCTGGCATGTCAAGGTATGTGACCACCAAAAACAAGAAAAATACTCCCGAACGTATAGAGTTGAAAAAATACAACTCCGTTCTTAAAAAAGTAACTGTTCATAAAGAAATTAAATAAGTTTAAGTTATGGCTAAAAAGGTAGTTGCAACCCTTAAAACAGGCGCTGGTAAAAATTTCACCCGTGTCATAAAGATGATTAAATCCCCCAAATCTGGTGCTTACGCATTTAGGGAGGAAGTAATGCATAATGATAATATTAAAGACTTTTTGGCTGCCAAATAGGCTGCCCTCGCACAATATCAAGAAAGCTTTCTTCCTTTTTAGGAGAAAGCTTTTTTTATGTACTATCTAAAAATTATTACCATGGGCCTGTTTTCTCGTGAAAAAAAAGATTCGCTGAACAAGGGTTTGGAAAAAACCAAGGATAGCGTATTTACTAAGTTATCTCGCGCAGTTATCGGTAAGTCAAAGGTCGACGATGAAGTGCTGGATAATCTCGAGGAGGTTTTGGTGACTTCTGATGTAGGCGTAGATACTACTTTAAGGATCATTGAGCGCATAAGTAAAAGAGTAGCTAAGGATAAGTATTTAAATACTAGCGAGCTAAATAAAATTCTTAAGGAAGAAATCGCTGCTCTGTTGTCTGAAAATAATATTGATAAAGCCATCGATTTTGCTGATCCACTTCCCCATAATCCTTATGTTATTATGGTGGTGGGGGTAAATGGGGTAGGAAAGACTACTACCATCGGTAAATTGGCGCATCAATTTACTTTAGCGGGTAAAAAGGTGCTTCTGGGTGCTGCCGATACTTTTAGAGCAGCTGCGGTGGATCAATTAACCATTTGGTCCGAGCGCGCTAAAGTTGATATTGTTAAGCAGGGCATGGGTGCCGATCCTGCTTCAGTGGCTTTCGATACCGTTACTGCTGCCAAAGCAAGGGGCTACAATGTGGTTATTATCGATACCGCTGGTCGTTTGCATAATAAAATCAATTTGATGAATGAACTAACCAAAATAAAACAGGTGATGCAAAAGGTTATCCCTAATGCACCGCATGAGGTTCTTTTGGTGTTAGACGGTTCTACGGGTCAAAATGCATTTGAACAGGCCAAACAGTTTACTCTCGCTACTGAGGTTACTGCTCTTGCTATGACTAAATTAGATGGTACTGCTAAAGGTGGCGTTGTTATTGGTATTTCCGATCAATTTAAAATACCTGTTAAGTATATCGGTGTGGGCGAGGCCATGACCGATTTGCAATTGTTTGATAAAACAGAGTTTGTCGATTCTTTATTTAATTCATAATTAGATTTATATAGGTTTTATTGTGTGCTATGCTTAGTAAAAATAAGTCCTCTCGTAAAATTAATATCATTACTTTAGGTTGTTCTAAAAACACCGTTGATAGTGAGCAGCTTATGCGTCAATTATCGGCTCATGGCCTACAGGTTGAACACGATGCTACCCATTCAGATGCCAAAACAGTGATTATTAATACTTGTGGCTTTATTAAGGATGCCAAGCAGGAGAGCATCGATACCATTCTGCAATATGCTTTGTTAAAGGAGCAGGGGAAAATCGACAATCTTTTTGTGATGGGCTGCTTGGCTGAGCGTTATAAAGATGATTTAAAGGAGTCGATTAAGGAGGTAGATAAATACTTTGGCGTAAACGACTTAAATAAGATAATTGAAACTATAGGTTATAATTTTCAAAGTAATTTAATAGGAGAGAGGTTGCTTTCTACGCCTTCGCATTATGCCTATTTAAAGATAGCTGAGGGTTGCAACCGAAAATGTGCTTTTTGTGCCATTCCTGCTATCAGGGGGGCGTATCGTTCTAAAACAATTGATGATTTAGTCTACGAGGCCGAAAAATTGGCTGAGCAAGGGGTTAAAGAATTGATTGTTATTTCTCAAGATAGTTCATATTATGGTAAAGATTTAAAAAATGGCGACGACTTGGTTAAATTAATCGATCGCTTGTCTTCTTTGCCTTATTTTAATTGGATCAGAATACATTATACCTATCCAACCCAGTTTCCTTTTGAAATTTTGGATTTGATGAAGGAGCGCAGCAATATTTGCCGTTATCTCGATATTCCTTTTCAACATATTAACAATAATGTGCTTGACATGATGCGCAGGGGGCATGGTCGTGAGGAAATAGAGCGCATTATTAATGAGGCCCGTTCTAAGGTTTCTGATATTGCTATTCGTACTACTTTCATTGTGGGTCATCCGGGTGAGGGTCAGCGTGAGTTTGATGAGTTGTATACATTTGTAAAAAACACGCGTTTTGATAGGCTAGGGGTCTTTACTTATTCGCATGAGGAGGATACGTATGGATTTTTGAATTATAAGGACTCTCTGACCGATAAGGTTAAGAATGTGCGCATGTCTAAAATCATGTCTTTGCAACAGTCTATTTCCGCATCTTTGAATGAGCAAAAAATAGGAAAAAACTTTCGTGTGCTGGTCGACCGCTTAGATGGCGAGTTTTTTGTCGCCCGTACCCAATTCGATTCGCCCGAAATTGATAATGAGGTGCTGCTTCTAGCTAAAGGTAATAATTATCAAATAGGTCATTTTTACGATGTTACCATTAAGGGGGCGGAGGATTTTGATTTGTTTGCATAGTAAATCGCTGCATAGCTAAACGGCTCTATTCTTCAATGCATATCTCACTTATGCGATAAAGATGTCAGGACTAAAGCCCCTTTATTTGCGGGAAATTTAT
>JAIFLP010000090.1 GCA_020049015.1 Bacteroidota bacterium
TGAAATATTTTTAACCAATTGATATTTCTGGGACCAACGCCATTTATCGGTAGTGATATACTTGAGTGCTGAAAGGGCGTTATCAAGACGAGATTTCATCCATAAATCATCTCCCGTTGCTTTCCATGTATAATACAAACCCTCAATAAATAAATATTCAACATCTGCCTCTACCGCAATGCGATGAAATTCGTATCTATCGCTATCGACAGAACGAAAAAAACCACCATAATCAAATCTATTTTGCCAATGGTTATATACACCAGGTGTGCGGGTATTAATATTATCCCAAATCATACCATCTTCTCTTTGATAATTGGCATATAAATCAATAGCCGATTGTAAATCGTGATAAAAATATTTCATGCCTTTCATGGTATGAACATGATCGCGCAACCAAGGTACAAAATAAGTATAAAATTGATTGTCGATGCGCACAGTAGTTACTGGAATTGCTTCACCCCCAGCATCGCCAATCATACTCCAATATAGCATGTCAAGTATTTTTTTATACGTACCGCCTTCATCATTAATTTGGGTTTTGCAATCTACCTTAAATGTTGCTTTATCTATAACTAATCCTTTCTCATCTTTAAGGTATACGGTATGAGTACCCAGAGCGCCTGCAATAGTAAAAGACAGTTGTTCTTGATGGGGCATTTTAATGTATTCATTTCCTTTGGAATCACAAATACTTACAGAACCTTTGGCTTTCCCTAATTGAATTGTAATATTGGAAAGCGGTGTAAAATGCTTGCCCTTTGATGGACCTGTTAAATTTATTAATTTCCCGTTACAAATAGAACCTTCATTAAAAGGCTCTGCTGAAGAAATTAAAAAAAAAAACAGACCCAGGGCAAGCAGATACACTTCTCTCATTAGTTTTTAATTTAGTTTGAATGGGTTTTTTGAATAACCTAATGCAAAGATAAGCTAAATTGAATCAAAATGCAAGTTAAATAACTAAATATCAGAATGTTAAAAAACATAACATTGCGGATATATACTATATTGAATAATTATTAACTGATTAATAATTAAAACATTAAACCGAGTAGTAATTAATGAGAATTGCATGAAAATACTAAATAATTATTTTTCTAAAATCAGAAAGCTCCATCCATCAGGATGCGTTTTAGACTTTTTAGTATGCTCAATAGCATTAATTATTTTCTTTTTATAGGCCCAGCAGGTTTCTCGTCGGAGCAGAAGGATATCAGAAAGCTTATCGGCACTGATCTGCTGATTACGGCTCAGCAGGAATAGCATATAAAATGCCTTATTAACAGGGATTTTAATATAGCTAAAAATGGTATTGGCTGTAATAGTCTCTATGTTATTGCATTTGGAGCATCTACGCGAATAAGGTTTGTTTCCTAACGAGTATTTAGTGTTCGCACATGACTTACAAACAAAACCATTCTTCCATTTCAGTTCCTCTATAAAATTAAAGCAAGCCGCTTCATCAGGATAAATTTTTATGAACTCTTCTAAAGAAACCTGTTTATCTTCTACTCGTTTTTTAGTTTGGTCTTTTAAGTCGTCAGACAATTGAATATTTTCCTTTTTCAGGAACTGATTCATACTGTGAATCGTCCTGTTAGCCTCCTCCCATTCCAAAGTACGCTCTCTTACTTTTATTTCAAGCTGCGCATTTGTCTGATCCTTAATCAATTCCGTTTCTTTCAATTGTTCAATAATTTGATCCTTTAATTGGTTGTTTTCTTTAAGATAATCCAATGTTTTCAATTGAGCTATATCATGCTCTTTTTTTATGATGCGGAATCGATCGGCTAAAGCTAAAGTAAAGAACAAAACTTCGGCAATACCAGTATTGTAAAGAGAAAAGAATCGAATAAAATTTAGAGGCATTACCTGAATATAATGCAAAGTATGAACAATAAGTCCGATGTACAAAATAGAAAAACCAACAATAACAAAACGAGCAGGCAAAAAACCGTTTCTAAAAGCCATAATGGAAGCTAAATAAGCAGGAAAAAGCAGTGCATTATCGATATAGGGATTATACAAATCAATTCTATCAAATAAAGTTCCATATAAATAAATAAGCAATCGTAAGATAATGGAAAAGCTTAACGCTGAAGATATCCATTTGAATTTATCTAATGGTTGCAAAAAATACTTAACATAGAATAATAAAAAGACCGTTATGCCAACAAAAGGAATAGTAAAAAAATCTCTGTGCCAAGGTAAGTTAAAATAAGTTACGAAACGCAGAATGATTCCCCAGTCAACCATTGCAAATAGTAAGAATGAGAGTATGTACAAAGAATAATAAATGTAAGCCTTTTCTTTATTTAAGAAATAAAAAGATAAACTATACAAACCAGCTATAATAAGGATTCCAATAAATATTCCCATGTAAAGATGGCTATTGGCTGACTGGTTGTACAAATTAAAATGTTCTAGAGAAACTATATTAACCGAATTATAATTTCCACTTTCAATTTTTAAGTAATAATATTTATTTAGATCACTGTTTAATAGCGGGAAAGCTATGCTCGTTGATTTAACAAACCATTTATGGAAAGGGACACTCATGCCTGCCATCATGGAATCGACAGATAAGGAATCGGAATAATAAAATAAAGTAGCCTTTTTGATGCGTTGTTCGATAAAAATATACTGATCGTTATTTTTGTTTTTCGAAGGTTTCAATACAATCCATGAGACAGTGTTTTTGGAAACTTCAATATTAAATGAGGAGGATAAGGGGCTAAACTTTGTGATTTCTTTTTGCACGGAATTAATTTGAATCTCATTATGCTTATCTAAATAAAAGAAGATAGAATCAAAATGAGACTGAGCCTTTAAGCAAGCGCATGAGGCCAGAATAAACACAATTAGAATCCTAAAGCTTCTCATCTTCATTCAATAAATATCAATGGGAAACTGTTTTTATTATACTTGCTCACTATTTTTGATGATTTTGGAGGTAACGGTATTATAAAAGATGCGGGATCCGAATTTTTCAGTACTTCAGAAATATTCTTTTGTTTTCCTCTTTTAGTACGAATATCAATTATTCCTCCAGAAGCAAAAGCGGTGTACATTTGGGTTTCACTTACACTTGTTAAAACTTGAATTGATTCAATATCATAAACTGCAATAGATTGTAAAACACCTATACTGCTTCCTTGCGGGATATTGTCTATATAAATCAAAGCCCCTTCAGGGAAATTAATACTGCTATTTCCATAAAAAAGAATTTTATTACTAGTTACCGTAAAAGGTTTAATTTGTCGAATAATGGTAAGAACATCATTTGGAACTTCTGATGACCAATGTATCTGGCTGTTAGTGCGGATTAATGCAATCATTCCTTTCCTCATCAAAGGATTGAACACTTCGAACACAAGACTATCGCTTATTAGACTAACAAACATTTCTATAGCTTGATTTTTAGACTGATTTAAAAAAGTAGAAGTATCTTTCGTGCTAGATTCATTCTTTATATCAGGATTGCCAATATAGAAGGATTTTACAGGCACTACATTTGCAGGTTCGTTTTGCATCCGGTCAGTATAAAAAGCTGCGAAATACATACCTGCTGGCCATTCAGGATCAACAGGCATTGTTAACTGATTATATAAGCCAGTTGATTTATATTGTAAAGACTTTAAAAATAATCCATTTTGGAAATACAAACGGATATAAATATTTCTACTGTAACTGGGTTGTAAGTTCTGATTAATACTCCCGGTAAGTATATGCATTATAAGATTGCCCCCTGGAGAAATACTATCAGAATGAAAAGCAACAGCAAGTCTCTCACGTATCTGATTGCTGTAATGGCCATTGATTTGATTTAACAAATCATCCTTTGGGTTTATTTGACCTAATACAAAGCTAGAGAAAACTAAGAGTACTAGCGAGTAATAGTATTTCATCCGTACAAAATAAAGTTTTAATGGTCGTATGGAACTCGCATGTTTTTGTTCATAAGTGTATAGCTTCGCTGAACTCGCAAACTCGGTTGTGTTTTGTCCTAAACATGCTCGTTTCATAAAGAAAAGTATTAAAAGTGGAAATGTATTAAAAAAAGTCGGATTTTCAAAAAAACAAAGGCTAAGAAAAATTATAGCTAAAAAGTTTGCGTAAAAAATTTAAATTGCATACTTTAAACCCCAAAATTAAAGATGAAATATGAATAATTTTTCAGAACAACAATTGGCGCAGATGGCGCAGCGTGGAATTTCTATGGTTCAAATTGAAGAGCAGTTAAGGAACTTTGAAAATGGCTTTCCATACATTAAATTATTAAAACCTGCAACAACAGCAGATGGAATAAGTGTAACCAATAGTGAAGATATTGCAAGATATGTTCAGAAATACCAGAATAGAGCAGAAAGTTCCAAAGTCATCAAATTTGTACCTGCTTCTGGAGCTGCTTCGCGCATGTTTAAATCCTTATTTGAGTTTTATGAAAAATACAAAAATCATCCAGAAAAAGCTGATATAACAGAAAATGGTTCTGTACGAGAGTTTTTTGATTTATTATCCAATTTTGCGCTTTATGGTGATTTAACCACGATGCTGGCAAAATACAATAAAAATGTAGATCAAATGCTAAAGAACAAACTATACATTGAATTACTAGATGCTGTATTAAATGAAGAAGGCTTAAACTATGGAAATTTACCTAAAGCAATATTAAAATTTCATCAATATAATGAGCATACCCGCACAGCATTAGAAGAGCAACTGGTAGAAGGTTATATGTATTCCCGAAGCGGAAAAAAAGTATATATGCATTTTACGATTTCTGAAGAGCATGCAGACTTATTTAAGTCTTTATTAAAAAAAGTACAATCCCACTATGAAGAAATGTTTGAAGTACAATATGATATTAGTTGGTCGGTACAAAAAAAATCTACTGATACCATTGCTGCAGATGAGAAAAACGAGCCTTTTTTGGAAGAAGGTAAACTAATCTTCAGGCCAGGCGGACATGGCGCTTTACTAGAAAATTTAAATGAATTAAATGGTGATATTGTTTTTATAAAGAACATCGATAATGTAGTTCCCGACAGAATAAAAGGCGAAACGGTTACCTATAAAGAGGTATTGGCAGGCGTATTAATTGAACTTCAATCGCAAATTTTCTCCTATTTAGAGCAAATGGAAGATACTGCTTCTGTAGACAAAAATAAAATTGAGGAATTGATGCATTTTGCAAAGCAACTGAATATTGTTGTACCTGAGCAAGTTTTAGAAGCCGGAAATCAGACTGTATTTAAATTTTTACAAGAAAAATTCAATAGACCAATCAGGGTATGCGGAATGGTTAAGAATACTGGGGAGCCTGGTGGTGGACCATTTTGGGTTGAAAAAAATGGTATTCGATCATTGCAAATTGTGGAAAGCTCACAAGTTGATATGGATAATAAAGAACAAAAAGAGTTATTCATGAAAGCAACTCATTTTAATCCGGTTGATTTGGTGTGCGGCATAAAAGATTATAAAGGAAGAAAATTTGATTTATTGCGATACCGAGATTCGAATACCGGATTTATTAGTGTAAAATCAAAAGGGGGGAAAGCACTAAAAGCGCAAGAATTACCAGGTTTGTGGAATGGAGCAATGGCTGAATGGATTACGGTATTTGTTGAAGTACCGGAAATAACCTTTAATCCGGTAAAAACAATCAATGATTTATTAAGAAACGAACATATAAAATAATGCAGCATCAAAAAACATTTTTTTTTCTTTTGTTATTTTTAATTTCAAAAGTGATAGCCCAAAAGACAATTATTTATGAAGATTTTTTTGTGGACAACCGTCACTTATGGATGCAGCATGATTCGCCACTATCGTTTAGCTTGATAGATAAAGGTTCTCTAATGCTTGGAAATAAAAAAGATGGAGTAGAATTTACCATAAAACAAGGATTTTATATTGATTCCAAAGCTGATTTTCAATTGGAATGTGACATAAAGGTATTGGACGCTTCTGCAAAAGGATATTATGGCATTATATATGGATATTTAGATAATCAAAACTACTATGCCTTTTTATTGAGTCCAGTAGGTTATTGCAGACATATAGAGGTAAAAGAATCTAAAACCAAGGAATTAGCTGGTTGGGAAGAAATTGAGACCTATCATGAAAATGGGATAAATAATCGCATTGTTATTCAAAAGATGGGAGGAAATCTTATATTCAAGGTAAATGGAATAGATGTTTTGTATGAAAATTTTAGAAATTTTTATGGGATGCATTGTGGTTTTATGGTGGGCGACAAGATTAAGATATCTGCAGACAATTTGCTATTTAAGCAGGACGGCGCAAAAATTAATGTAGTTGAGAATTCCATTAATGGTTATAAAAAAGAAAACTTAGGTGATAAAATTAATTCTTCATTTGAAGAATTAAATCCTTTAATATCACATGATGGAAAGACCTTATATATTTGCAGGAAAAATCATCCTGAGAACATCGGAATACTCCATAAAGATGATATTTGGTATTCACAAATTGATGTAAACGGGACATGGAAGAGTTTAATCAATATAGGGAAACCGATAAACAACATAGAGAATAATAGTACTATATCGGTTACCCCTGATGGCAACACGATGTACATTATAAATAAATACAAACCAGATGGAAGTTTTGGTGGAGCAGGAATATCCTATTCAAAAAAAACAGCAAAAGGATGGTCTATTCCCCGCGAAGTTATCATAGATGGTTTAAAGAATGAACATTATTTTGCAAATTATACGTTTTCTGCAGATATGAATTATTTAATTATGTCCTTAGATATAGTATTTGAAGGAGAAGGAGAAATGGATTTATACATAAGCAACAAAATAACAGAGAGCAGATATAGCAAGCCAATAAATCTGGGAAAAAATGTAAATACCTTCGCATCAGATTTTTCACCCTTTCTGGCATCAGACAATACTACTTTATATTATGCAACATCAGGAAAACCAGGCTTTGGGAGTGCTGATATTTTTGTAACAAGGCGATTAGATGATAGCTGGACAAATTGGACAGAACCGAAAAACTTAGGACCTGAAGTAAATGCCCATAGTTGGGACGCCTATTATACACTACCAGCATCGGGCGAATATGCATATTTTGTATCCTATGATTTTTATGGAAGTGGAGATATTTATAGAATAAAAATGGCTGAGTCATCAAAACCCAATCCAGTATTATTAGTACATGGATATGTATTGGATTCAAAACAAAGGAAACCAATAAGTTCAGAAATAATTTATACTGATTTAGAGAATAATAAAATTGCAGGAATTGCATCGTCCAATCCCATTGATGGCTCTTATGAAATAATTCTGCCATATGGAAAGCACTATGCATTTTTGGCTGCCCGAGACAGTTTTTATTCCATAAGTGATCATATTGATAGTAAGAATATAAAGAAATACGGTGAAATAAGGCGCGATTTATTACTTGCCAAAATAGAAAAAGGTCAAATTATCCGTTTGAATAACCTATTTTTTGATGTAGACAAATGTGAATTAAAACCATCCTCTTACGCTGAGCTAGAAAGGCTTGTAGAGATATTGCAAAAATATCCAGATATGAAAATTGAAGTTATGGGACATACAGATGATGATGGAACAGATATTCACAACGAAAAATTATCAGAGAACAGGGCACAATCGGTAGTAAAATATCTTTCTACAAAGATAGATTTACATAGATTAACTGCAAAGGGATATGGAGAGAGCATTCCATTACTTGATAATATAAATGAAGAAAATAAGGCGGTAAACAGACGCGTAGAGTTTAAGATTATTGAATTATAATGCAATTGATTATAATTTAGGGGAATAGTATGCTAATTAATGCATATTGATAACATTTTGGTTTTTAGTTTCATATATTAGAGATAATATATAATTTCCCACATGTTTTCTATAATGGCTTTCTTCATAATAATTATGAATATCGTTTGTAATATTGTTTTTACCTGAAAAATCAAATACATTTTCGCTTGTGAAAATGTATTTGAGAGTCTTCAAATCGGCATCATTAATTTTCTTTTGGTCATATAGCGGGCTTATAATTATTTTATAATTGGTATTGTTTTTTTCTAAAATACATTTAATTTCTTTTAAAATCTCTAAGCATTGTAAATTTATTTTTTGTTCTGAATAGAGTTCGCGATCTGGTCTATTATAAAATATATTCTTTCTTTCATCATAATATGCATGTACATCTAATAATATTTTATGTTCTTTCTGAGTCACATTAAATGGTACATAAACGCTGTCAGTACTAAGGCTATCGAAATTTAAAAAACCAATCATATAATCTCTTTTAGTTTTAAACAGTTTATAATCAAGATATCGTATAAAAAAACCAGTAAAAATATAGTCTTTTAAATATTCAGTAATAAATTTATATCTGCTTTCATCTGAAACACGAGGATGTTTAATATACAAATGCCCCTTACTATTAACCGTTTTCCCCAAGGTTAAATCCGAGTCAATAATCAAAAGCAGATTATTTATTGGGACATTTTCCTTATCCAATAGTCTCAGCTTACCTCTCATTCCATAAATTGATTCAGTAGACGCAACAAAAGAATAAACTTCATCCGATTTATTCAATTTTAATTTCCAATCGTTACCGTCAAAACCACAGCCTGCTCTAGAACTTCCTAAAATAAAAGAATTAAATTTTCCTTTATTATTTAAAAAACGTTCTGTAGCAATAAAGTCTTCATTATAGCTAACAATAGAATTATTGTATTCGTTATATTTTTTTAGAATTTTAAATGGATCAAAATTAAGGAATGTCCAAATTGGTATAAAAAAAAGTAACAATAAAGGTAAAGGAAATAACAATATTTTTTTAATAAACTGACTCATATTATTAAAATTGAAAATAAATAAAAGTTTGCTCGCTCTTACCAAGCGAAGCGTATATAATAATAATGATTATAAGATAATAAAAACCATATCGAATAAATCTTTTTGAATTTAAAGCAAGCTTTTCAATAGCATAGTTTTCATTTCTACCTATCCATTCAATAACAATAAAGAATATTAAATATAGCAATGTATATATTGCCCCAATCATGTTTGAAAACTTAGGGTAATCGAAAATTGAACTGCTAAAAATACCAGAAATATATTGTAATGCATGCCCAATATCTTGAGCTCTAAAGAATATCCAAGCAAAAACAGTGAGTCCGAAAGTAGAAATAATAAGCAATAAATCCTTAAATGAAGGAAAATATTTGCCTTTTGCGACAATTTCAATATTATTTCGGTTTTTGTTAGTTAATAATAAAGGTAAGAAATATAAAGCATTCAAAGCACCCCAAGCGATAAAAGTCCAATTTGCACCGTGCCAAAATCCACTCACAATAAAAATAATGAAAGTATTACTAACCTTCATAAAAGTTCCACCATTGCTACCACCTAATGGAATATAAAGATAATCTCTAAACCAAGTAGACAGAGATATATGCCATCGCCTCCAAAACTCTGCAATGTCTCTTGAAAAATAGGGAAAAGAGAAATTTTTCATTAAATTAAATCCAAATAAACGAGAAGTTCCAATTGCAATATCGGAATATCCAGAAAAATCGCCATATATTTGAAAAGTAAAAAAGAATGCCCCTAAAACAAGAGTACTTCCATTCATATCAGAAGAATTATTGAAGATCTGATTGGCATATTCAGCACAATTATCTGCAATTACAATTTTTTTAAACAAGCCCCAGAGTATTTGACGCATGCCATCAACAGCAGCTAAATAATTAAAAGTTCGTTGCTTGTAGAACTGAGGTAATAAATTGGTTGCACGTTCAATTGGACCTGCAACCAATTGGGGAAAAAAGCTTACAAATGCAGAGAAAGCAATTAAATCAGTAGTTGGTTCTAGTTTTCTCTTATATACATCAATGGTATAACTTAAAGTTTGAAAGGTATAAAAACTTATTCCTACGGGTAAAATAATATCGAGTGAATTAAAGCCAAATGTATTTGATAAAGCAGGAACCAATGCATATAATGAATCTAAAAAGAAATTGAAGTACTTAAAAACACATAAAACTCCAAGATTTACAATAATACTTATCCATAAAATAATTTTTCGCTTAAAAACAACATTTTCATTTTTAAGTTTCACACCAATAGAATAATCAAGAATTGTGGAGAAAAAAATTAATGATAGAAACCTCCAATCCCACCATCCATAAAAAATATAGCTAGCCAAAACAATGAACCAATTTTGTAGCTTCAAGTTTTTATTAACTACAAACCAATACAATATAAAAACTATGATTAAAAAAATTGCAAAATCGACTGAGTTAAATAGCATTTTCTAAATATTCAAAAGATTATTAAATCAAAATACATTATAAAAACTATAATTCCACCAACTTATTCTTAATAGCAAACATTACTAGACCAATAGAGTTTTTATATCCGGTTTTTTCCAAAAGATTGGAAACATGATTTTGAACGGTGCGCTGACTTATAAAAAGGCCATCAGCTATTTCTGATTGATTCTTACCGGTACACAATTCTCGTAAAATATCAATTTCTCTTTCGGTAATATTAAATTTCTCAATAGCAGAAATATCTTTTTTATTGCCTAAGATCATATTTTGCAATAACTCTTGTGAAATGTACGACTTACCAGAATGCACGGCTTGTAACGCATTAATAAGCTCTATTCTTCCCGATTTTTTTAAAATAAATCCTTTTGCGCCTGCCTGTATCATATCATGATAATATTTTTGATCGCCAAACATTGTAAGAGCTATCACCAATTTATCAGGATATTGTTTCATTATTTCTGTTGTAGCTTGAATACCATCCATCTCAGGCATAGATATATCCATAAGAATTATATGAATGTCAATTAATGAGCATAGCTTTAACATTTCTTTACCATTGGATGCCTCTCCAGCTATTTCGAATTCATCTAATTTCTCAATAATTTGCTTCACTCCCTCACGAAATAATTCATGATCATCGGCTATCGCAATTTTAATCTTACTATTCATAATTATTTAATCAAAATTATAATCTTCACTTGCAATCCATTTTCTTTAGACGTTATTACATCAAATTCACCGTTTAGTAATTTTATTCGGTTACCAATATTGGTTAAACCCATTCCTTTTTTATTTTCTTTTACAACATTTAAATCAAAGCCAATTCCATCATCTTTGTAAGCTAATTCTAATATGTTTTCGTTTTGCAAGAGTTGAATATAAATATTTTCAGCCTTAGCATGTTTAAGGCTATTATGAATAAGCTCAATAGCTATTCTATATAACGTGATTTCAATTGTTTCATTGAACCTAGTTTTCTCAATTAAATTCAAATGTATTTTCACCATATTTTTCATTCGTAATTTGTTACAGAATGATTCAATGGCTGCAGAAAGTCCAAAATTGGTAAGGATATGCGGACTTATATTATTTGATATTTCTTCCAATATTTTGATAGCTTCATCTAATATTTCAACTGATTTTTGAATGGTATCTATTTTTTCTGATTCTACTTTTAATTGCTCCACTTCATTTAAATAAAGTTTAACAACAGATAAAGTTGGTCCCAAGCCATCATGCAATTCTCTAGCTATACGCGTACGCTCTTTCTCCTCAGCATTCGACATGGCCTGTAAAACATTTAATTCAGCCGTTTTTCTGTCGGTAATATTTCGGGTAATGAGCAGCACTGCTTCCTTTTCTTCAAAATCGATCAAACGGGCATTTGCTTCAAAGTATTCAGTTCCATTTGGCCTTTCAATTGCTAATTCAAATAACAGCTCGTTCTTTTCCATTAATTCTGGCTGCATCAATTTTATTTTTTGGGCTTGCGAAGGACCCAATAAATCATAAATATTCATTTTAAATAATTGCTCCTTTGTTAATCCATTCCGCTCAATAAAGCGCTGATTAGCATCATAAAAAACACCATCATAATTAATTATAACTATTCCGTCATTTGAATAATTGAATACATTTCTAAATTTTCTTTCATTCGCCACTAATTCTTCATTTTTTTTCTTTAAATCATTGAGAAGAATGGTATTTAAATTTTTTAAATGAAAAGTTTCAATAGCTTTATCAAGTATATTTTTTAAATAACTAATGTCATAGGGTTTGTTTAAATAATGATATACTTTTCCTCTATTAATGGCATCAATTATATATTGAGGGTCGGTATACGCTGTTAGTAAAATCCTAATGGTATCAGGTAATCTCTCAGATACTACTTCAAAAAACTCAATTCCTGTCATACCAGGCATGCGTTGGTCTGAAATTATAATTTGCATATTATTATTTCGTTCCAATAATTCAATTGCCTCATCAGCATTTCCAGCAAGATAAATATTATAATGCTTTTGAAAAGCAAATTCGAAAAGCAGTAAATTCTCCTGCTCATCATCAATATATAAAATATTAGCTTTTTCAATATTCATGAGTAAGGTATTTCTATTGTAAAAATGGCACCTTCAGACGGTTTGTTTCGAACTTTAATGCTACCATTATGTTCTGATATAATTTCATAACTTAAATATAGTCCTAATCCGGTACCTTTTCCAACCGATTTGGTTGTATAAAAAGGATCAAATATTTTGGTAAGATGCTTTTCAGGTATTCCCTTTCCATTATCAGAAATTTCAATTACAAGCGTATTATGAATTGATAAAGAGGTGCTAATTTCAATTTTTCCATTTTCGCATTTATCTGATGTTTCACAAACTGCGTCAATTGCATTTGATAGGATATTTAAAATCAGTTGATGTATTTTTCCTTGTTTTATGCGAATGGCAGGTATTTGACCGTATTGCTTAACAATTTCTATCTTATTTTTATAACGGTTGGTCAAAATTAATAATGAGGTTTCAATAATATCTTCTACATGCGTTTCTGTTTTTTCCTGATCATCTGTACGGCTGAACATTTTTAATCCTTGTACAATTTCATTGGTTCTTTTAACGCCAATAAAGATATTCTTTAAAACAGCAGGCACCATCAGAAGATTGCGATTGAATTTTAATTTTTCCTTAAGATTGTTTATGATTTCAATTTGAGTATCATAATTTTCACGAGTAAGCTTGCTATACTCGTTTTGCACTGAGATAATATCATCAATTTGCGCTTCAAGTCCCTGAATTCCGCTGCTTATAAAGTTTACTGGATTGTTAATTTCATGAGCAATTCCCGCTGTTAATATACCAATGGAAGCCAATTTTTCATTCTGAATTAACTGATCTTGCGTTTCTTTAAGTTTTCTTAAAGCAATTTCAAGCGCAATCTTCTGATCTGATAATGCAGAGTTAATGGCCTGCATTTCATCATTATTTTGAAGTAATTCTTCGTTATTCGCTGCTAACTCTTCATTTAAAGATTCTATTTCGGCAGTGCGCTCTGCGATGCCTTTTTCCAAATTCTCTTTTTGTTCTGTCAAAATCAATTCATTGTGCTGTAGTGCTTCTAATAATAGCATATTGCTTAAAGCTGATTTTTCTCTATAATAATTAAACTGGTCAATTACAGCCATAAACAATATAGTAATTTCAATAATTTGACCAATGATATAAGCATTCTCAGTAAAAACATTAAAAGGAATATAACCGAAGTATGAGAAAAAGTTAATCAATAAAAATACCACATGCAAAACAAATGCAATGATAAAATATATAGCACTTCTCTCTCGAGTAATTCGATAAGCCAATACACCAAAAACGATTAATAGAAAAGGGGCAGCTATTACAATATTAATAAACATTACTATTGACAATTCGTAACTTCCTATAATCGAAATAAGAAAATGTAAAATAGCAATATAGAATAAAATTCGATATATATGCTTTAGTTTTTTTGACTTATTTATTTTCAAAAAATAATAAGGGAAAATAAATATGAGACCAAATAAGGAATAAACAACAGTTGCAAATTGATTGATAGCAGGTACTTCAGGATACAAATAATAAAATAAATAATGAAAATCATTTGCAAATACAATAAACAATGCAATCAAACTTAATATATAGAATAAGTTAATTTTTTCTTTAAACTTAAAATAAATTAATAAATTTAAGAATACAATCAAAAGAAAAAAGCCAATATAAATATAGTGAATTACTGACGATGAATGTATTAATTGAATAAAACCTTTTTCTGGTTGCACTTGGAAAGGAATGCTACCCATACCTTCAGTCCTAATACGAAAATACACTGCATCTGTTGTAGAAGGAATTTGAAATGTAAAAAATAAACCAGGATATTCCCTACTATTATAATTGCTTCTATCTCCTGTCTTGATATGCTTTATTATACTATCACCCCTAAGAGCAAAAAACTCTATTGAGTCGAGATGGGCATTTTGTATAACAATATAGTTTTTATCTAAATTTTTCGGTTTTAATTGAATCCATAAAGCATGGGTATTAAACCCGTAGAATATAGTATTTCTATTAACGTCACTTATCGTAAATAATTCATTATCTATTACTTGATTAATACTTAATTGTTGAGAGCTATCGATAAACGTCTTTACTTCATAATAATCATCTATACCTGATGCGTAAACATCAGATATAGATGTTGCTAGCAGAAATAAAAACAGCAACAATCTACTCATCATAATCATTAAAATTTGATTAAAGATAAATGAATTCGTAATAAAGAGCAAATAAAATTAAAAATATCGATTAATATTCTACTTCTTCGGCTACATCAGGTATTTTAACATGTTTGAAGCCTGATTCATGCAGTTGTTCAGAAAAGAAATCCATAGCCTCTAAATTGCCATGCACCAAATATATCTGCTTTAATTCGTCAGGTTTTTGGCAGCGAAGAAAATGGATCATTTCCTGATAATCGGCATGACCAGAATAAGATTCAATGATTCGAACATCGGCCCTAACATCATATACATGTCCATGAATAGAAACCTTCTTATCGCCTCTCATTATTTTAGCTCCGAGGGTAGTTGGAGCGCAATAGCCAACCACCAACACTGTATTTCTAGGATTAGATATACTGTTTGCCAAATGATGTTTAACCCTACCCGCCTCCATCATACCAGAAGCTGAAATAATGATACAAGGTTTATCATAATCATTCAAACGTTTAGATTCAGTAATACTTCTAACATAGGTTAAGCTCTTAAATCCAAAAGGATCGGGATCAATTTCCATGCTTTGAAGCATCTTTTTATTAAAACACTCTGGATGCAAGCGGTAAACATCAGTAACGTTAAAAGCCAAAGGACTATCTACAAACACTTCAATGCGGGGCAATTTTCCTTCATTATACAAATTGTTTAAAGTATAAACAATTTCCTGAGTACGTCCAACACTAAAAGATGGTATAATTAACTTTCCTCTTTTTGTAACGCAAGTATCCTCTACTACTCTAAGCAATTCATTATCCGCTTTATCATTATCATGATGCAATCTGTTACCATAAGTAGATTCCATAATGATGATATCGGCTTGAGGAAAAGCGTCGGGCGAGCGGAGGATTCGGCTAAAAGGTCTGCCTATATCTCCGGTATAGGCTAATTTAATTTTTCTATTGCCTTCGTCTAATTCCAAATTGGCCACCGCACTACCTAACATGTGACCAGTATGAGTAAATTTCACTTTGATATGTTGGTCAATTCTAAATTTCAAATTATGCGGCACACCAATAAACAAGCTCATACAATCAATAGCATCGGCCTTAGTAAATAAAGGTTCCACTGGAGGGAGGTTTTGCTTTGCTCTTTTTTTATTAAAAGTAAGAGTATCATGCTCTTGGATATGCCCAGCATCTGCAAGCATATTGGCACATAAATCGCGTGTTGCATTAGTGCAAACAATGGTTCCTCTAAAACCCAATTTATAATAATACGGAATTAGTCCTGAATGATCAATATGAGCATGTGTTAAAACAATATGATCAATTATTTTGGGATTGAAGCTTAAATGGCGGTTGCTCTTGTCGGTTTCCATACCTTTTCCTTGAAACATACCACAATCTAAAAGGATTTGTTTCCCTTCCTTAGTAACTATCAAATGCTTGCTTCCGGTAACCTCACGGGTTGCCCCAATAAACTTTATCTTCATGGTAATTTTATAAAAATGTTAAAAAACTAATCATTTGCTTTTTTCGCTTTGCTGGCTATCTCCTTCCATTCTTCTTCCGAAAAATTAAATCTTTTAAGAACAGAATCATCGTTTATCTCTTTTGAAAATGTTAAAACCGTATCCATAGGAACATTATATATGTCAAGCAAAAGCAAGCCATCTAATGCATTATTAAATAGAGGATCTACATTAAACCCAATGAGTTTTCCGCCCAACCAAATATATTTTTTAAGAAGAACAGGCATTTTAAATCCATTGGTTTCTATCTCTTCAATCAGTTTATCCAATTTTTTTAAATCGGTAGTACTTTCAAATAATATTTCTGTATCAACATTGGTACTTATTCCTTTAAAAGGAGTGCGGGATTTAATATTTTTTGCCAATTCATGATCATAGAAATATTTTTTAATGAATTCAATGATGGCATTTTTTGAAAAATCCGAAAAACGATTGCTAATACTAACAGGTCCAACCATATACCTGAAATCGGGATATTTTAATAGAAAATATAAAATTCCCTTCCATAATAAAAACAAGGATGCTGGTTTGCGTTGATATTCCTCAATAATAAAGGATCTTCCTAATTCAACCGATTCATTTAAATAAGGGCGAAACTCCTCGCTAATGTTAAAAAGACTTGTAATATAAAAACCGGACATTCCATACGTTTCGATAATTTCTTTTCCTTTACCAATTCGATAAGCGCCCACAATCTTATCTTTTTCATCGTCCCAAATAAATAATTGATGGTAATATAAATCGTATTCATCAATATCAATTGCTTTGTTGGTGCCTTCGCCAACCTGACGAAATGTTATTTCTCTCAAACGGCCAATTTCATGCATAATTACAGGCATTTCAATTGAGGGTGCACAAATAACTGAAAAATTTCCGCTATTGAATAGTAAATATTTTTCCTTTAAAAAATCAATTTCTTTTTTTACCTCAAATAAAGATTTTGCTGGGGCAATTGTTTCAGCATTTTCAATAGCTTGTCGTTCAACAAAAAACTTTTTTACATCTAAAGAGGAACCTAATGCATAGGTTCGAGCTCGCAGATATCTACAAAACTTCTTATTATCGGTAAATTCTTTTTGTTCTTTAACTGTAATAGGATTACCAATGCGAACAATAATGGTTTGTTTCTTTTTATTTTTTATTTCTGATGGTAGTTTTAATTTACCTATTTTTGGGTGAATCAAACTCAAGAAATAATATAATTTACTATTTAAGCCCTGAAAATAAATTGGAACAATAGGTGCATCAAAAGATTTAATATAATTAACTGTTTCCAATTTCCAATTCTTGTCCATTATACCATTGGGCATTATGGTATAAGTATAAGCTTCACCAGCTGGAAAAATACTCACCAATTGATTATTTTCCATGGCTGCAGACAATTCACAGGCATCATCATTGCTTTTTTCAACTACCGTATTGTTTTTAAATTCAATTAAGTGTGTATCCAAAGGTTTTAATTTTTTCAAATAAGCATTGCTGCATATTTTAATATCGGTACGTACTTGAGATAGTATTTTCAATAACAATACCGCTTCTAATCCACCCATAGGATGATTTGATACAGTAATACACTTTCCTTGCTTTGGAATTCTAGCCAATTCTTCTTTTTGGAATTCAAATTTAATTTCAAAAGTATCCAAGAAGGCATCAATGAATTCTTGAAAATTTTTGTCCATATTTTTTTCATAAAACTTGTTAAAAGAATTTAGCTCTTCCATTCGCTTTAAAAATCCTTTAGGGTCGAATTTCTTTTTATTATTTTGTGTTGCCCTAATTATATCCCCTGTGTTAAAAAGGTTTTCTGTCATTTTTACTATTTTATAATTGATTGATATATAACACTATATTTAGAAATCGCAACTGCTATCATTGCCGCAATTCCGAAAAGTGTTATGATGATCCCAGTAATTTTATTTATCCAATATAAATTTTTCAATCTAATTTTATCACGATACAAGTTAATAACATAGCTCAAGCATGTCCACCAAATTAAAGAACCTATTGTTATACCAAAAATCAAAATTACTTGTAAAATATAATTTTGCTCATCTTGAATTATATTTACGCCAGCAAAAATTGCTAAAAAAAGAAATACCGCTATAGGATTACTAAGAGTAAGTGCCAAAACCGATAAAAAATCGCCATGCCAATCGGTATACTTCGAATTCTTCTTACGCATTTGCTTTACCGGATCGCTATAAAAAGTTTTATAACCAAGAATGAGAATAATTATACCACCAAAAAACTGCAAATAATCTTTTTGAGCTTCAATAAAATCAATAATGATGGTAATTCCCAAAGCCGCAATTATTGCTAATATTGTATCGGCAGTAGCTGCACCCAATCCGGATATAATACCTGAACGCCTTCCTTTGCTAAGAGTTCGCTGTATAACCAATATACCAATGGGACCTAATGGAATGGACGCCATTAATCCAAATAATAATCCTTTTAAAAATATCAATACATACATATTATCTTGATACAGGTTTTATTTGTAGGGCAAATATAATTAAATATTCTTCAATGCTGTATTATAAATATGCTTTTAAATAGGAAGTTATTGCAAATTTAAGATATTCAACAAATTATAGCATAATTAATAATATTATTCTCATTTTTGTAAGCAATTATGAATAATTCATTAACTTCGCCCCTTTATTTGTAAAATGCATTTTATATTATAACAAGGTTAACATTAGCATCATGGTTCGAAATACGATTATTTGCACAGTGGCACTTTCTTTACTTTTCTCGGCTGGATTATTGGCTTCAGGTGATAAAAATAAAACAGAAATAAGCATTAAAAAAAGTAAAATCAAACTAAAATCAGAAAACGATTCCTTAGCCTATTCCTTTGGTTTGCTCCTTGGCTCAAGTTTAGCAAATGACGGTTTGACCGCAATAAACGACAAGGTATTCATTGCATCTATGAATGAGCAATTTAATAAGGTAGAACCTGTTATGACTCCTGAAGTAGCTAAAGAATTTTTGAACAAATATTTCATGGCTATTCAAGCAAAAAAGGAGAATGTTAATATTGAAGCGGGAAAAAAGTTCCTATCTGAAAATGCTAAAAAGGACGGCATAGTAGTAACAGAGAGCGGTTTGCAATATAAAATATTAAAAAAAGGGGAAGGCAATAATGCCAAACTTACTGATATTGTATCTGTTCATTATAAAGGAACCCTTATAGATGGTACCACTTTCGACAGTTCATATGAAAGGGGCGAACCCGTAGAATTCCCATTAAATGGAGTTATAAAAGGATGGCAGGAAGGACTTCAGCTTATGAACCCAGGATCAAAATATATGCTCTTTATCCCTTCGGAATTGGGTTATGGCGACCAGCGTATGCAAGGTTCACCTATTGCGCCAAACAGTGTTTTAATTTTTGAAGTGGAGCTATTATCGGCTAAAGCACAAGAAAATACAAGTGAAGGAAGCGCAATAGAAGATGTAAAAACAGAAACTATTGATTCAGTAGAAACAGAACTAAAATAAATAATAAATTAAAACCAATACACTATGAATTTTTACAAATTAATATCATTGACCGCAATATTATTGGCGGTAACCTTTGTTTCATGCGATAAAATGTCTTCATCTAAAAAAGGAGAAGTAAGTATGAAAAGTGATACCGATTCATTAAGCTACTATTTTGGGCTTTATTTCGGTAACGATTTACGTCAGGGAGGTGCAGTAAAAGAAATTAATGGCGACTTAATGACAACTGGTTTGAATGAAGCTTTGGCTGCAGAATTACCTCAAGAAAAAATGATGGAAGTACAAATGTGGTTACAACAATTTTTTCAAAAACAAGCTCTAGCTGCAGGCGAAAAAGGAAAATCTGAAGGTTTGCAATTTCTTGAAGAAAATAAGAAAAAAGCAGGTGTTACAGTAACTGCAAGTGGAGTTCAGTATGAAGTAATTAAAGAAGGTACAGGCAGCGTTCCTAAAGCAGAAGATCAAGTGGTTGTACATTACCATGGAACTTTAATTGATGGCACTGTGTTTGACAGCTCAGTAGATCGTGGAGAACCTGCTACATTTCCAGTTACAGGCGTTATACCAGGTTGGCAAGAAGTATTACAAATAATGAAAGTAGGTTCAAAATGGAAAGTTGTTATTCCTTCTGAATTGGCTTATGGCGAAAAAGGTGCCGGTGGAAAAATTAAACCCAATAGCACGTTAATATTTGAAATGGAATTGCTTTCGATTGTAAGTAAGTAAATTTTAAACAGATACAACAATGGCGGAAAAAACACATGTTTTCTCCGCCATTGTTGTTATATTTGTAGCTGTCTTAAATAATCTATGAAATTATGGCCGCTGCATTTTACGATCTTGATAGAACAATTTGTTCAATTCCAACAGAAAAAGCTTTTTGTAATTATTTGTACCAAAAACAAATCATTTCAAAATACGATGTCGCAAAAGTAATGTGGGGTTTTATTAAGTATAATTTACATATTATACCTAATTATGAATCATTTCGATGCAATATCATAAAATCGATAATGAAAAATATGAATCCTGCAACTCTTAATGAAGCTCTCACTTGCGCTTTCAATACTGATGTACGCTTTAAAATAATTCCAGAAATAAAAAAGTCAATTATTGAACAACAAAAAAATAATAGGAAAATTGTAATCATTTCTACTGCCATTGAACCTATTGTTAAAATTTTTTCTGAGTATTTAAATGCCGATGATTATTTTGCAACCCAATTAGAAGTAATTGATAATAAGTATTCTGGTAAAGTTATAGGGCCAATCTATTATGGTAAACAGAAATACTTGGCTGTGCTAAATTACTGTTCCAAAAACAATTTTTTATTGGGTAATTGTTATGCATACGGCGATTATATAGAAGACAGATATATGATCCAATCTGTGGGATATCCTTATGCAGTTAATCCTGATAAAAAATTATTACGTTTGGCTATTAAAAATAAGTGGAATATTCTAACTTGCTAATTAATTAAAACGATGGTTTTATATTCTCTTAATATTTATAAATTCTTATAGAATGGAGGCTGCTTATATTAATCTTTGGGGATTTTTTGCAAAAAAAGAGGAAGAAGATCTCTATTTAAAGCATTCTATTAAGGAGATTCAATATAGAAATAGATTGGGTATTTTAGTAGGAGGTTTCGCCATGTTATTAGTTGGACTTTCCGATTTCTCCAGGGTTGGTAACCATCATTACCTCTTTTATTCACTATTGGCTAGGTTTATATTTTTTTTATTCACTTTGGGCATATTTTTCCTTTTTTTAAAACCAAAACGCATAGAGACTGTTTACAAAGCGTCTCTTTTGTTTGTCATCCTATTTGCTTTTCTATTAAATTCTATTATATTTTGGCTTAATCCAGATAAAAACATAGATATTCTCGATCTGCTTACGCTACCTATTTGTACTTTAATAATTTATGTTTTCCTTATTATTCCTTCTATGTATCATATTATAGGAGGTGCTATTGCTTCTACAATATATCTTTATGTTATCTCACTTTTTGATAATACTGAAGCTTACACTATATATGTAATTTTCGTTATTTTATTAGTCATTAATTTTATGGGTTTTTACATCACCAGATTCCTGCATAAATCGAGACGCAGTGATTTTACAAAAATGCAATTAATAGAAAAACTCAATGGAATTATGAAGGATGAAATTGAAGAGCGAAAGGCTATTCAAGAGCGATTACAAAATGTTTACTTGCAAATAACCGAAAGTCTCAGATATGCTGGTCACCTTCAAATGTCAATGCTTCCTGATCATTCAGTACTAAAAAAGAAAATACAAGAGGAGTTTATATATTATAAACCTTGCGATATAGTTAGTGGTGACTTCTATTGGTTTACACAAAAACGGAACCGCATGGTTATAGCTGTTGCCGATTGCACCGGTCATGGTATTCCGGCTGCTTTTATGAGCATAGTAGGTATTACCATGCTAGAAGAAATAGTAGAGCATAAGAATATACTCAATGCAAATGAAATCTTAGACGCTCTGAAAGAAAATGTAATTAAAATGCTTAAACAAACCGGCAAAGATGATGATGCCATGGATGGCATGAATATTACCTTATGCAGTATAGATTTTGATAATATGGAACTACAATTCTCCGGAGCTTTTCATAATCTTTTGTGTATTAGAAATAATGAAATACTTGAATTTAAGGGCGATAAAATGCCAATTAGTTATTATAATGCATCAAAACCTCATTTTTCAAATCATATAATACCCATTCAAAAAGACGATTGTTTTTATATGTATTCTGATGGAATAACTGATCAATTTGGTGGTTCGAATAATAAAAAATTCAGTTCTCGAAGATTAAAAGAATGTTTATTCGAATACAGAAACCTAAATATGAAAGAACAAAAAGAAATGCTGCTTACTGTATTTGATCATTGGTCTGCCGGATATAGCCAAACCGATGATATATTGCTTATGGGGTTTAGAATATAGTTGCTGGGGGCCGGTCCTTCGACTCCCCTTCGACTACGCTCAGTTACCAGCTCAGGAACCGGATTTTTCTGTAAATAAGTAACTCAGTCTCTCAGTCACCTATTTACCTACTCACCTTTTCACCAATTTCTCCACTTTCACGCCAAAACTTCCAACAATTTTAATCATATATATACCGGCATGATAAGCTTGCATATCCACCGCTTTCATGCGCTCCAACCACAAATCTTCATACAATAACTTGCCTGACAGACTGTAAATTTGAATGCGGCAGGGAGCATCTTCGCTTTTTTCCAAATATAAAAGTTCGCTTACGGGATTGGGATAAAAATTAAGCTCGATTTCTTGCTCGTTGATTCCGGTATTAATACTGCTGGCCTTGAATTTATCCGATTGCA
>JAIFLP010000187.1 GCA_020049015.1 Bacteroidota bacterium
GGTTCTGCGATGTATCACCTGCTGTATTGCCAAAACTCCAAGCCCATTGTATCGGTTCGCCCATTGAGCGGTCTTTGAAGGTAACCTGTCTGCTAATGGTGTCTATCACATAAATAAATTTAGCATTACAATCTTTATCGGTGTTGCCCACTTTAATAGCCTGACATGCGGTGTTTTTACACTTGTCATTTATATCAGTTACAGTTAAGCATACATTGTAATAACCACTATCCTGAAACTTGCGGGTAACTTTTTCGCCCAACGCTTTGGTTCCATCTCCAAAATTCCAAGAGTAGCTATTCAAATTATTGCCAATTGAGGTATTAATAAATATCACGCTGCTATCTGCTGTTAAATCGCTGAAGTGATTGAACGATGCCTGACAATCGTTACCCAAATTACCTACCAAAATATTCTTCTGCGCAAAATCCATACAACCCGTAAGTGCGTTGTAAGTTTGTAAACTCACAGTGTAATAACCAGGTTTTGGATATTTGTAAACCGGATTTTCAAGGCCTGAAATGGCACCATCTCCAAACATCCAGTTTAGTTTCGTGGCATTACCTAAAGAATTGTTTTTGAAGTATACCGTAGTGCTATCTGAAAATACGGTAAAGTCAGCTTTACATTCCGCTTTTCCTACCATTACTTCTTTATTTACAGTCCGAATACATTTTCCAGCATTTCCAGTTACGGTTAATTGAATATTATAATTCCCCGCATCTTTGAATAAAACATTAGGATCGGGCAATGTACTTAGGAAGCCATTGTTGAAATTCCAGAAGAATTTATCTATGCTCTTGCCTGTGCATGAGTTGGTAAACCGCACCAATTGGTTAGAGCCATCAACAAAATAGTTGAAATCAGCTTTAATATCACAACTATCACTTTGTATTACCAATATTTTTTGCTCACTGCTCATGCAATTATTTTTACCCGATACGGTTAGTGTAATGGCGTATTTTCCTTGTTTAAATGGCAATGCGGGACTATTTAAAGTTGAAGCGTATCCATTGCCAAAATCCCAGAAATACTTATCAAAAGAACCAATAGATGCGTCACTAAAAAACACAGTATCATTATTGGGGTTTTTTATAAAATTGAAATCTGCCTTACAAATTTCCTGTCCACCAATAATAACATCTTTACAAATTTGTGACATCTGTTTGGTTGTTGTATCTATAACGCTTAAACAGATTTTATATATGCCCTGTTTAGCATATTTATTATAGCCATGTTGCGCCCCTGAAAAATTGCCATCTCCTAGATTCCAAAACCATTTGTTAACGTTCCCTTTTGATAAATCTCGGATATGAACTGTATCGCTACCGGGATTGATATTAAAGCTGAAATCGGCTATTATTAAATTGGTTCCGCCTACTTCAATGTTTTTACATTTGTTTACCATGTTTCCATTTATACTTTTAGCGGTAAGGCATATTTTGTAAACACCTGATTTAACATAATGATGAACGGGTGAAAATAAATTGGAAGTATTTCCATCTCCAAAATCCCACATCCATTCTTTGGCAATACCGGTACTTATATTCGTAAATGCAATAGTGTCATTTAAATTAATTAATGATGGCGCGTAAAAATCTGCCATTAACAAATTGAAACCAACAGCAACTTGTTTACAAATACTTCTCATGTCGCCTGTACTATTGGTGATATTTAAACACACTTCATAAACGCCCGGTTTTTGATAAACATGTTGCGGGTCTTTTATGTTTGATATTTTACCGTCGCCAAATGACCAGAAATAATTGGCTGCTCCAATACTTTTATTGGTAAATTTAACTAACGAGTCATATGAAACTGTGTAAAAATAATCTGGGATAAAAGCAGCTTGTGCCGAGACTTTAAATTTTCGTGGTGACGATGTGTTGCTTCCATATGCATTTATTGCAGTAACCGTCCATATATACTCTATACCCGATTCCAAAATACCTGAATCGATACGGAAATTATTACTTGTTAACACTTGATTTATAATGGTATCTGAGGGAGCCGCAGCTTTCTTAATTGTTACTATATAATTACTTGCCGCCACTGCTTGAAACCACGAAACATTGAAACTGAATGGCATTACTTCATTATCATTAGGCAATTCTAAGATAGGTGTTGCTGGAGGATTTGTATTAGTGCCAGAGAGTGTGAATTTTCCTGTCGTAAATATACTTTCACCCATAGGAACTGTAGCTTTTATTCTCCAGAAATAGGAAATTCCATCGGTAAAATTGCTTCTGGGTAAAGTAAAAGTTGTAAGGCTGCCTGATAAGTTCTGTTTGAAGAATGGATTTTTAAATGTACTATCCTTATCAAGCTCTAAATAATATTGTATTACAGTACCTGGATGCGACCATTTTAAAATAATATTTGCAGCACTTATTATTTCATTATATGATGGTGAAACAATAGTAGGAGCAATTGGCGCACCTGTAGTGTCATTGATCACTTTAAACATTCTTATTTCAGAAATGATACTATCGGTATTGGTTTTAGTTGATACAGTCCAATAGTATTGTTTTCCATCCATTAGGGGCGTATCTGAAGCTATATAGGCATAATTTGTTTGAGGGAACTCTTTTAAGAAGAATGGATTTGTCATATTGACGAATTCCGAAATGGTTAATCTATAGCCAAGTAATTCTGGATTGTTGACGGGCTCCCAACTAAATACGGGAAATTTATTTGTAGAAGCACCTTGAATAGGCATTAATAATTTGGGAGCAGGCAATGAAGGTGCACTGCATTTGAACTTCCGAGGCGCACTATATTCACTTGTTCCATATTGGTTTTTTGCAGCTACCTGCCAGCTATAGGTGCTATCTAGCTTTAATAGCCCCGGTTGCACATAATAGGTTGGTTTTGCTGATGCAGAAATAGAATCAACTTTTAAAATTGTATTGTTGCTATTGAAAATCTGGATATAATATTTTAAAGCTCCAACAGTTGAGTTCCAGTCTAACATTGCATTTACAGGAGAATTTCCATTATTGGGTGGACCAATTAATATAGGTACAGAAGGAGGTATTGATTTGAACGATGAATCGGCTATAAATGATACTATATCTGAGGAATCGCTATAAGTTTTAACTCTAATATAGTATGTACTATCATGTTTTAAATTACCATTAACTAATACATTTGCAGTTTGACCCATTTCAGAATAAACGTCTTTACTAAAGACTATATCACTAAAAATATTATTTCTTGAAATATCAAGCATTCCACCCATTGTTTTAATTAATAGGATGGGTTGTAAAGGTGTTCTTTCATTATTTAAAGGACTTAGAATCGTAGGCTTTGATTGATATGATTCGCCAGCGCCTGCTGTAAATCTCCACACCTCACTTTCAGAAGAACCAAAATCGTTATATGCGATAACTTTCCATGCATATTGAGTGCCTTCTTTTAATTTAGTGTTCATTGGGTCATCGTAGAAATAATTTTGGTATAGAATTGAATCGATAGTTGGAGACGTTAAATCAGATTTCTCTGAAATAATAAGTCTAAATTTATTTGCTCCCCAACAAGTATCCCAAGATGGATGATTCATCATGTCGGTAAAACCATTGAATACCGGTTTGATTAAATTGGGTTTGGGCGGAGCTACATCTGAAGTCGATATTTTAAAATTTGTTAACGGCGAGAAGTTTGTTGTATCACCCTCGGGCATTACATAACTCATTCTTGAAAAGTATTGTTTGTCCATACTTAATTTGCCAACTGTAGTATAAGTGCTATCGCCACCCTGTATGTATGCATTGTCTTCAAGTGTATTGAAATCTTTACTTAAAGAAATCTGAATATTTATTTTTGATGGATTTGGTGAATAATGATCTTTGAACCACCTGAAGTTTACAGTTGTCGAATTAAATTTTGAGTTGTTTCTGGGAGCTATAAATAGTCCGCCAGGAAAATCTTGTCTATTAGTGGTAAAATGATAAACATCACTCCATGGTCCGACACCATTTAAATTTTTACCTCTTACCTTCCAGTAATAGCTTGTTGCAAATTGGGCTGAAGGCATAGTAAACATTACACCGCCAAAAGTTGAATTGTAATTGAGCATTGCACTTACAGATTCTTGAATAACATTATTAGTTAGTGATGCATTTGTTGCCAGAATTATTTCAAATGAATCAGTATAGGCAATATTTTCCCAGAGGATTCCCTTTGCATATTGATTTGTTAAATCATATTTATTAATATTGATACTATTGTTTTGCGGGTACATTATGTATGGCTTTATAGGCTTTGAATTGAAACTAATAGTAGTAGTAAATTGACTAAATTTACTAAAATTAGATTCGCCGTATTGGTTGATGGATGAAATTCGCCAAAAATACTTTGTGCCAGACTGCAATACGGGCATTGTAAAATAAATTTTGTAGGAAATAACCGTATCTACAATTTTATTAATTTGCGTGAAAAGTGAATCTTTATATAATTGAATATGGAATGAATCTATTTGAGATTGAGGGATTAGAACATTCCATTCCAAATTACTGTTTACCGTATCTTGGTTAAAAAATAGGTTTGAAGGCATTGTCAATTTTGGAGGCGAAGGTGGTAAGCCAACATTACCTGTTGTAAAAGAATCAACTGGTGAATAGAAAGTGTAAGTGCCGTTGGTTGCTGAAATTTTATAATAGTATTTTTTATTTGTTTTTAATACACCAGGCTCTAAAACCAGTGTTGTGTCATATGTGCTGATGTAATTACTATTGTAAAATAAAGAAGTGGTGTCATAGTAGAAATTATAAGAATATGACACAGGATCTTTTTTCCAAACGAATTTGACATCAAATGGTACATTAGTGGCATTTGATGTAGGTAAGAGTTTGAAAGGAGCTTTTAATATAGGGTTAGACGATGTTTTAAATGTATTGGTTTGACTAAAACTACCCTCTTTTCCTAAACCTATAGTAGCTACCCTCCAAAAATAGCTAGTATTGCTTTCAAGTTTTCCATATTGTAAACTGAAATCATTATAATAAATTATTGTATCGATTATGTTGGGAGCAAAATTATTATGCTTTGAAATTTGCAGGTGATATTCAAAATATTGTCCACTAGTCCATTGAAAATTAACTGGTTGATTAATTTCGGTGCTTAAATTATTGGGAACTAAAGGAGTGGGAGCGGTGGGTCCGGCAGAGGTATCTACTTTAAACATTAAAAAGGAACTGTATGGTCCTTCTCCGTAGCTGTTTTTCCCTTTTACTCTCCAATAGTAGTCCTTCATATTTTGGAGATCCATCCCAGAAAAACTATTGAAGTAATCTACTGTAGAGCTATAATTTATAGTCTTAACAGGATTGATGGTATCTGTTTCTCTGATTTCAATGAAAAATGTATCGGCAAATGGATATTCATATTGCCATGCAAGAATAGGGAAAAAACTATTCACTACTTGTTTGTCTGCCGGATTTAAAAGCTTTGTTTTCGAAGGTATCTGAGCATTTATTGAGGCACTAATTATCAGTAAAAAAAATACTGATGATACTAAACGGGTAATTATTTTATTCATAGCTAAAAATTTTAGTTTTTGGGTTGTTATACTTGGGGATATGAATTCAACTTTTGCAGCTTTCAATACTGATTTAAAAGAACAATCAAATGGCTTCATGGCTTGTGATTTTTATTTTAATATTTCAATTTAGTTATTTCAACAATATGTACAATACAGGTAAAGTTAAAAATTCACTACCCAATCTGCAATAAAATCAATGCCTTTAAATATATCCTTTATCGCAGTTGCCACAATTATAAGCAGTTAGATGTAGGTGATATATATCACCGGTAAAAATTTTGAAAATAGAGGGAAATTGAGTATGTGTACTAAAATATTATTTATATTTGTTGGGCAGTTATTTTATACTAACCATTTGGGATCCAATGCCTCTCTTTCTCAAGGCGTACAGCAGGCTTTTGAAATATCGGTGCTAACAAGCATAGAAAAAGAATCAGGTATTCATCTTTCATTAATAGCTTATCCAAATCCAACCCTTAATTATCTTAATTTGGAAGTAAATGGTTCAGAATTTCCAGCCTTACACTTTCATTTATTAGAAATGAGTGGAAAATTGATTATTTCTGATAAAATAAATTCAAACAGCACGATGATAGATATGGATCATCTTAGCTCAGGGACTTATTTTCTTAAAATATATAGCGGCCTGGGGACGGATGTGCTGCAGGAAATCAAAACATTTAAAATAGTTAAGTTATAAAAATATCGTTATGATAAAAGCATTCACTAAAGCAATTGGGGTTTTATTAGTTTACAGTTTTTCGGCTGCAACACTTTTTTCACAAAGCACCGAGAAGATGAGTTACCAGGCAGTTATTCGAAACAGCAGCCAACAACTGGTTATAAACTCGAAAGTAAGTATTCGGATTTCGATATTGCAAGGCAGTGCAGATGGAAATGTAGTATATACTGAAACATTTAGTCCAACCACCAATGCCAATGGGTTGATTAGTATCGAAATAGGTTCGGCGCCTGGTTTTAACGCTATTGATTGGGCAAATGGGATTTATTTTATTAAAACCGAAACTGACCCTTCAGGTGCTAACGATTATAACATAATAGGCACAAGCCAATTGTTGAGCGTACCATATGCCATGTATGCCAAAACATCGGGAAGTAGTATACCCGGACCAAAAGGTGATAAAGGAGACACTGGGGAGGCAGGACCAAAAGGTGATCAAGGTATACAAGGTGAGAAAGGTGAAGCTGGATTACCGGGTGCCAAAGGGGATCAAGGAGTCAAAGGAGATAAGGGAGCTGATGGTTTAACAACAAACGTTAATGGTGTTCCTCATGTAAATGGCGCTATTACTCTGACCAAAGCTGATATTGGTATAGGTAATGTTGACAACACTAGCGATGTTGACAAGCCTGTAAGCACAGCAACCCAAACAGCTTTAAATACGAAAGTTGATAAACTAAGCGGCAAAGGACTCTCGACAGAAGATTATACAACAGATGAAAAAAACAAATTAGCTGGTATCGCCACGGGAGCAGAAGTAAACGAAAATTCCGATTGGAATGCAACAAGTGGTGATGCACAAATTTTAAATAAGCCAACGATTCCCGCAGCGCAAGTCCAAACCGACTGGACAGCAATCTCAGGCATGGGTGTTATATTAAATAAACCTGCAAATATAGACGAAGACAAAATAAAGTATTTACAGGAACTACAACAGTTGCTACACCAATAAATGCGACAGATGCTGCAACGAAAGCTTATGTCGATGCTTTAAAAACAGAAATTGAAAAGCTTCAGAAGACATCAGTAGCTGGTGGTGGTGTTATAGATATAGATGGAAACTTTTACAATACGGTTAAAATAGGTAATCAGGTTTGGATGACAGAAAACCTAAAGACCACCAAATACGCTAACGGTACAGCAATACCTTTGGTTAATACAAATTCAACATGGGACGCCCTCACTGTAACCAGTAAAGCCTATTGTTGGTATAACGATGATATTGCGAATAATGCAACCTACGGAGCACTTTACACATGGGCAGCAGCCATGAACGGTGCTGCAAGTGTTACTGTCAACCCAAGTGGAGAGCAAGGCGTATGCCCCACTGGTTGGCATTTGCCAAGCGATGCAGAGTGGACACAACTAACCACTTATTTGGGTGGTGAAAGCGTTGCCGGTGGCAAACTAAAAGAAACTGGAACAACACATTGGGCTTCACCTAACACAGGTGCTACAAACGAAACTGGCTTTACAGCCCTGTCGGGAGGCTGCCGGTTCAGTAATGGTACTTTCTCCAATAAAGGATTCTTCGGTTACTGGTGGAGTGCTACGGAGTTCAATGCCCCAAGCGCATGGTACCGTTTCATGTCCTACTATCACAGCGATGTCTACAGGGACGACGACTATAAGGAGGTTGGGTTTTCAGTCCGTTGCGTTAAAGATTAAGTTTGCCAAGAAATAATAGGGTATTTGAACCATTTAGGCTTAATTACCTAAATGGTTTATATATTATCTAATTATTGATTCTGTTGCTCAAACTATCTTTCAACAATTACTGCATATTTCATGCTTACTTCTAAAATGCTTGCTATTTATGGTTTATAAAACTTAAGATTTGCTCTACTTCCCTTGATACTTTCTCTATTATTTTTGCTTTTTCTCCACCCAGCATCT
>JAIFLP010000160.1 GCA_020049015.1 Bacteroidota bacterium
ATAAAATAATTCGATCTGCCTGCTACAATATTATGATAATATGAATCACTCCACTTACGCGACCACCGAATGCTGGAGCCTTGATTGCCATATAAAGTAGTTTCATTTAACGACAGTAAAAAAGGATCCAAATTTTCACTTCCATTCATTTTTAAATTATCTTTTCCACTGTAATAACTTACAGAAATAATATCATTAATGTCGGGTTTTATGGTAAATTTAGCATTCACATCATAAAAAAAGTACTTAACGTTAAAATCTTCATAAGAAAAGCTATTCTTATCACCATAGTTAAATTGCAAATCGGGTCTAATGTTTTTAAATAGATTATTATATACCGGGGTTCTAAGTAAATCAGTGAATGATCTACGGGCATTTAATAAAAAAGAAGCATTACTCGAAATAGGTATTTCAAAACCAAAATTAGCGCTTAATAAATTGATCCCAGCATTATAAATTGCTTTATTGCTATTACCTGATTTACCGGTAATATCAATAACGCCTCCTACCCTATTACCATAAGTAACATCAAAAGCGCCCTTATAAACTTGTACATCTTTAATTGCATTACTATTAAATGCACTAAAAACACCAAAGAAATGATCTGATTGATAAATGGAGAATCCATCGTAATACACAAGATTCTTATCAGGTGAGAAACCCCGCATACTAATACCCGATGCCATTTCGGAAGTAGCATTTATTCCAGGAAACAATTCTATAGTTCGAAAAACATCAGGTTCAGTAATAGTAGGAATACTTTTTATTTTTCTGACATTAAACATCAAATTTCCACTAAATTTACCGGGCTCAATATATGCCGCAGTTTGTCCCGCAATAACGGTTTCATCAATAAGTATATCGATAGGCTCCATTAAAACGATTAGCTTCCATGTCCAGTCGGGCGGAAAAACTTTCAAACTCTGAGTTTTAAAACCCAAATATGAAAACTGAAGTTCAATAGTATCGGGTGGCAAATTTACTAAAGAAAAAAATCCATCCTGATTGGTAGAAACACCTTTGTTATAAGTAATATTAATAATACTTGCATAAGGCAAACTCTCCCCGCTCAGCTTATCGCGAACTATTCCACTAAGTGAAAAAAGCTTATCCTCAATCATAATAGGTTCCTTCAACAACTCATTTGAAAGAGGATACAAAACATATACATCATCTATAAAACGATAAGCTAATTGAGTATTCAATAGAATTAAGGTCAATGCTTCATCAATACTCTTATCTTTAATTTTTACATCCACCAATACTGTATCTGCAATCTGATAATCATATGCGAATCGAAAACCATACTCTTCATTGAGTATAGTTAGCGCAACAGGCAAACGCAATTCTTGAAAATTATAATTTATTTTCTGAGAAATTATTACACTTAGTGGCAAGCATAAGATCAGCAAAAATAATCCCCATTTTCTCATGGTGCTGCGTCATTCATTAGGTTGAATCAATATTCTACTCCCTACTATTTTGTATTTCAATTTCATGGGCACACAAACCAAATCCATTACTTTTTCAATATCCTGCCCTGTATTAAAATAGCCCGAATAAAAGCGGGTTTCGGTGTTATTATATTCAATTTTATAACAATAATTTCCTTCTATCTCATAAAATACTTCATTAAGTGGAGTATTTTCGAAAACATATTCACCCCGCATCCAATCAGGAGTAATTGCTGCATCTTCAAAATATGAAACAGACTCCCTGTTATTCTCACTAACAAATCTAGAGTTCTTCAAAAGAATAAATTCCTTTCCAGATACCTTTGAGACTATAGATATACGACCTTCGTAACATAAAACTTCAAAAAAATCAGTGCGGTTTCGGATATTAAAAACAGTTCCCAAAACATTAACTTTATAATCTCCAGAATGGATCACAAAGCTGCTGCTTTTCTTAATATTAAAATATCCTTCTCCATCAAAAACAATTTGCTTATATAATCGAAAAGCTAACGGCTTATAGGTAATCTTTGATTGAAAATTCAAAGTAACCAGGGAATGATCTGGTAAAATTACATTTAAATTTTGACGTGAAACGGTTTGATATTTCTTAGAATAGTGAAATGAGAACACTGTAAATACACCTACTAAGAGAAGTATAGTAGCGGCTATACGAAAATAATATACAGGACGTAATTTAGAGAACTCATCTGTCTGATCAATAGTATTCATTCTATGCACCAATTGATCCCAAGCTTTTTCTTTTGAATGAACGAAAGGAACTGTAAGGTTCTTTAAATCTAAAAGATCTTCGTTATAAGTATTACTATATTGTTTTTCTTTCAAAAACACTAAATTTTATATTTTATTTTTCTCTTCACAACTTCTATAGCTTTCTGCATGCGTTTTTCAACAGCCTTTACCGTTATATTCAATCGGTCTGCAATTTCATTATAGGTGAGGTCTTCCATGCGGTTCATAAGAAATACAACTCTGTTTCTCTCAGGTATTTCAGCTAATGTTTTTTGAAGATGTTGATTGAACTCTTCTTTTTCTAACAAGAATTGCGGAGATTCGCCCTTTTCGTTATTTTCATATTTGTTTGCGAACTTAAATTCAACCTGCTTATGCTTATAATAGTTTTTATATAAATTTTCTGCTATTTTATATAGAAATGATTTAATAGTTTCTGTTTTTATTTTGTCCCACATACCCCATACTTTAATAAAGGCATCCTGAGCTATATCTTCAGCAAGATTAGCATCTCCTGTTTTGTAGTAAATAAAACTGCGCAATCCATCATAGTAAAGTTCAAAATACTTTTGAAACTCTGCTAAATGCTTCGGATCATGCTGATATAAATGTTCTTTATCCATAAAAAATTGTTTTCCCTGAAATCAGGGAAAACAATCTATAAAATTTTATACCGTTTGTAAAAGGATATCAATAATTTTTCTACCGGCAGCAGCCACCGAAGTACCTGGTCCAAATACTGCAACTACGCCCGATTTATAAAGAAAATCATAATCCTGAGCAGGAATTACCCCACCACAAATAACCATAATATCTTCGCGACCCAACTTCTTTAACTCAGCAATAACTTGCGGAACCAAAGTTTTATGACCGGCGGCAAGACTTGATACGCCCAGCACATGAACATCATTTTCAACTGCTTGTTTTGCAGCCTCAGCAGGTGTTTGAAATAATGGTCCCATATCTACATCATAACCTAAATCAGCATAACCAGTTGCAACCACTTTAGCTCCACGATCATGACCATCCTGACCCATCTTAGCAATCATAATGCGGGGTTGACGACCTTCTTTTTTTGCGAATTCTGCAACCAGTTTACTAGCCTGATTAAACTCATCATTGTCTTTATTTTCTGCACTATACACGCCTGAAATAGTTCTAATTACTGCTTTATATCTACCACTTACATTTTCAATAGCATCAGATATTTCACCTAATGATGCACGTCTTTTAGCCGCTTCAACAGCCAGCTCTAATAAATTACCTTTACCAGAAGCTGCCGATTCAGTTATTTGTTTTAATATTGCTTGTACCTCATCATTATTTCTTTCAGCACGCAATTTCTTTAAGCGCAAAATTTGCGACTCACGAACCGCGGTATTGTCTACTTCAAGAATTTCAATGGGATCTTCTTTTTCCAAGCGATACTTATTAACCCCAACAATGGTATCTTTACCACTATCAATGCGGGCTTGTTTTCGAGCAGCGGCTTCTTCAATTCTCATTTTTGGCAAACCGGTCTCTATTGCTTTTGACATTCCTCCCAGCTCTTCAACCTCTTCAATAAGCTTCCATGCCTTATGAGCCAATTCATGAGTTAATGCCTCAACATAATAAGAACCTGCCCAAGGATCAACTACCTTACAAATACCTGTTTCTTCCTGAAGATAAATTTGAGTATTTCTTGCTATGCGAGCAGAAAAATCGGTTGGCAAAGCAATAGCTTCATCCAATGCATTTGTATGCAAAGATTGGGTATGACCCAATGCCGCAGCCATTGCTTCAATGCAGGTGCGGGTAACATTATTAAAAGGATCTTGCTCCGTTAAACTCCAACCTGATGTTTGAGAATGCGTACGCAACGCCAATGATTTATCACTTTTTGGATTGAATTTTTTAACTATTTTAGCCCATAACAAACGAGCTGCACGCATTTTTGCAATTTCCATAAAATGATTCATTCCAATTGCCCAAAAGAAAGACAATCGAGGAGCAAATGCATCTATATCCAAACCTGCTTTGGTTCCAGTACGTAAATATTCTAAGCCATCTGCCAATGTGTATGCCATTTCAATATCGGCCGTTGCGCCAGCTTCCTGCATGTGGTAACCTGAAATACTTATTGAATTGAACTTAGGCATATATTTAGAAGTGTATTCAAAAATATCACCTATGATTCGCATAGACATTTCGGGAGGATAAATGTATGTATTACGCACCATGAATTCTTTAAGAATATCATTTTGAATAGTACCACTTAACTCTTCTAATTTAGCGCCTTGTTCAAGAGCCGCAACAATGTAAAAAGCCATAATAGGAAGCACCGCTCCATTCATGGTCATTGAAACAGACATTTTATTGAGGGGAATACTATCGAAAAGTACTTTCATATCAAGGATAGAATCGATAGCAACACCAGCTTTACCTACATCACCAACCACACGTTCGTGATCAGAATCATAACCACGGTGGGTGGCTAAGTCAAAAGCTACCGACAAACCTTTCTGACCGGCAGCAAGGTTTCTGCGATAAAATGCATTTGATTCTTCAGCAGTAGAAAAGCCCGCATACTGACGAACAGTCCAGGGTCGCATTACATACATAGTGCTGTATGGCCCACGAAAAAATGGAGCGATACCCGCAGCATAATTAAGGTGTTCCATTCCCTGTAAATCATCTTTCGAATAAACAGGTTTAACAGGAATTTGCTCAGGAGTCAACCAACTTTTGTTTATTCCGTGCTTTGATTCCCATTCAGCAGCAGCCATCTTATCTGCAGCCGAATTATTTATATTTAATTTTGAAAAATCTGGTTTCATGTTTCTAATTTTATTATTTAATACCCAATAAACCCTGATAATAAGAAAGGCTTTCCAATAAATTTGATTTTACATTAATGAAGTTAGCAACACCCTTAGCTTTAAGCTCATCGGTGCAAGCTGGCGCACCCGCAACAACCAATACCGATTTGCCATTCAATTTTTCTAATGTTTCTGGAGCAAAAGCAGCATATTCTTCATCAGATGAACAGATAACCACGATATCAGCTTTAGCCTCAAGTGCAGCTTTTACACCTTCATCAACTGTTTTAAATCCGTTATTATCTTTTAAATCAAAACCCGCACATGCAAAGAAATTAGAAGAGAATTGCGAACGAGCCAATCTCATAGCAAGATTTCCAATGGTTAACATAAAAACAAGAGGCTTTTTACCACTTTTCTCTGTTTTTAATCTCATTTGTTCCAACTCCTGTGCCAACCTAAACTTGAGCAGTGGACGGGCAAGAGAATCAGTAGCAATAATATTTGTTGATTGATATACAGCAGGCTCCATTTGTTTCAAAGCATCTTCTTTGAAATTTGGATATTGATTATTTCCTAATAATGTTTCACGACGGGTATTAATATCGCTCAAACGTTTTTTAACTACTGTTTCTATTTCGCTTTGAATGAATCCAGCTTTGAAAGCAGCTACATAACCACCTTTAGTTTCAATTACGCCAAATAATTTCCATGCTTCAGCAACAATAGAATCGGTAAGACTTTCAATATAGTAAGAACCTGCAGCAGGATCTACAATTCTATCGAGATAAGCTTCTTCTTTTAAAATTATTTGAGAATTGCGAGCCATTCTTTCAGACAATGCAGATTCATTTTTATATACAGAGTCAAATGGTTTAACTGACAATGAATCTGTACCACCTAAAGCTGCTGACATAGCTTGAGTTGTAGACCTTAGCATATTCACATTTGGATCGTAAAGAGTTGAAGAAACTTCACTGGTAACAGAATGAATAAATGCTTTAGCAGAATCAAGATTTGCAGGATTATAAGCTTTTACTACATTTGCCCACAGCAACCTAAACGCTCTGATTTTTGCTATTTCGAAAAAATAATTGGTTCCAACAGCAAAATTGAATTGCATGCGGGGCGCAATTTGATCAATTGTTAATCCCGCTTCAGTTAAGCGATTAAGATACTCAACTGCTATAGATAATACAAAAGCTACTTCCTGAACTGTAGTAGCGCCAGCATTCTGAATAACACAACCTTTCACACCAAGGGTGCGAACATTGGGCATTTCAGAAATTGATATTTTAATAATTTCAGCAAGTTTAGAAAAATCGTCTTGCTCACTTCTTATGAATGCGCCAGTTTTATTTAGTTCCCCAATTGGATCACAATCAATAGATCCTAAAGTATCAGAAGGCTTCAAAGCACGTTCCTTAATTACTTCACGCAATGAATCAAAAACCATAAAAGCATCTTTGCCAGCAACCATATTCACTCCAGCACATTGAATGTGAATATCCTTCAGAAGCGTTTTCAAATCAGAAGCAGATTTCACTTTACCCTTGGTTTTAAATCCAATTGATGTAGCACCTTTATCAAGCGCAATCAATGCCTTTTTATTGGCAGCATTTAAATCATCAACCTGGATATCCTGACGAACATCCCAGCCATTGTTTTTATCTTTATTGCCTCTGGAAAAAGGGAATGAAGCAGGATTTACATCCAATTGCAAACCATTCAGATCTTCAGCCCTGTAATATGGTTTTACCTTTATTCCTTCATTGGTCTTCCACACCAATTTTTTTTCGTAATCAGCGCCCTTAAGGTCATCATTGATTACCTTTTCCCACTGCTCTGTTGATACAGGAGGAAATTCATTTAAAAGCTTTTTTGTGTCCACGTTATCTAATATATAATTTCTAAATTACCTTCATTTATTTTCTAAAATCTGTTTGAAGAAATCGTTTCCTTTATCATCAACAAGGATGAATGCGGGAAAATCTACCACTTCAATTTTCCAGATTGCTTCCATTCCTAATTCAGGATATTCGAGTACCTCAACCTTTTTAATATTTTCTTGAGCTAATATGGCAGCTGGGCCACCTATACTTCCTAA